>JBCCOX010000100.1:0-10836 GCA_039025155.1 Deinococcota bacterium
CAAACAGATGTCCTCAGTGAGCATGGCACAGGCGAGTCGTATGACGATGTTGTGTTGCCAGATATCGTGGTATACCCGGAAAGTACTGCAGACGTGCAGCAGATTTTGCGGCTTGCTAACCACAAGGAAATTCCAGTGACGCCAGTGGCGACTAACTCGAGCCTCGAGGGCATCACCGTACCCCTCAAGGGCGGCATCTCGCTGGACATGACCCGTATGAATAAACTGCTGGAACTTCGCCCTAACGATCTGTTAGCTATCTGTGAGCCGGGCTTGCCGTATCCAGACCTAAACGCGCACGCGGTTCAGCACGGGCTCTTTTTTCCCATGGACCCGGGCGCGCCAGCATCACTTGCTGGGATGGTCTCAACCAATGCCTCGGGTACAGCAGCAGTCAAATACGGTACAACCGCAGATTATGTGATGGCGCTCGAGGTCGTGCTAGCTAGTGGCGAGGTCATTCGCACCGGCAACCGGGCGCGTAAGTCGTCTAGCGGTTACAACCTCACCAAGTTGTTTTGTGGGGCTGAAGGCACGCTGGGGGTCATCACTGAAATCACCTTGAAACTGGTTGGCTTGCCGCCGCAGCTCATGGCGGCGCGGGTTCCCTTTCCAGATATGGCGCGGGCAACTCAGTTTGCAACCAGCATTATTCAGCACGCCGTGCCCATTGCTCGTTGCGAGGCGGTTGGTGCTAAGTCTATTGCAGCCGTGAACGCTTACTCAGGCACAGACTATCCAGAAGACATTACAATTTTCTTGGAATTTTCGGGAGCGTCTCAGGCGGCACTTGAAGCTGACCTCGAGCTGGTTCGCCAGCTAGCTACTGCTCAGGGAGCGTTAAGTTTTGAAGCAAGTCATGATGCTGATGCCCGCGAACGTTTGTGGGACGCGCGTCACAACGCCTACTATGCCCAAAAAGCTGCCAATCCGGGCAAGCGCGTGTTCGTCACCGACGTGGCTGTGCCGCTGTCAAGTTTATCTGAGGTGGTCACGGACTCGCTCGCCCGCTTTGAGGCCGCTGGTTTTCCAGCTTACTTACTGGGCCACGTCGGTGACGGCAACTTTCACCTATCTATCTTTTATGATGATGACGCAAGTAACCACACGACCCTTCAAGAGCTTGGTAAAGCTTTAATTGAGCAGGCGCTTAGCGTCGGGGGAACCTGCACCGGGGAACATGGCATCGGCGTGCGCAAGTTACCTTACATGGCGCGTGAACACGGGGCGTCATTGGGGCTTATGCGGCAACTCAAGCATCAGCTTGACCCCAAAGGTATTCTAAATCCCGGTAAAAAGTTACCTGAATAAGTAAGTTGAATTTTTTGATGTACACTAATTTACGTGACCTGTACTTTTGTTTGAGTGGACAGCTTGGTTTAATCTGACTAAAACGTTAGCCGTTAGGATTGAGTTAGCTCAAGCCTAACCGAGGAGCAAGAGTAGCAATAAGCCCGCTTATAACAGCTCAATATGTGTGTGTCGTTGTGAAGGTTGTGGGTTGCTTTTGAATCCAATCTAGCAAACCGAGACATAAGTCGTGCTGTACCGTCATCTGAGATTTAACCCGTACTTCAGGTATCAAAAAAGATGCAAATTTTATGCTGACTGATTCGCTTCTTCGCCACTGGGACAGCCTTCAAAGCCTCGAGCCTAAAACCAATCGTTGGCTCGAGCTAGCTAGTTTTTTATGGCAGCACAAAAGCCTCTGGACAACATCGCATCAATCTTTAGCTGGCAGCATTGAAACCGCTTTAGACGACTTACAGCAGTGGCTAGTAGGTCAAGGGCAGCTTGCCGCATTGCCGTCGGGGGAGCTGCATTTTGAGTTGAGAGCAGTCCCTCCCAAAGACATAACGCAGCACTTGGCATCTGAATTGACATCTGAAGCTAAACAAACCACAGAGGATGTTAACTTTATTGTCACACCTGAAGTGCGCTTAAACGCCCGGCCTGCGCGTCTCTCTGGCTTACAAGAAGCCTTGCCGATGTTGCTCATTATCAGGGGGACACAACAGGTTGCGAAGCACCACTACCAAACGGCACGCGGCAAGCTCGAGCAGGCCCTAGCGCTAGCCCGACAAGTTAACCGAGACGACCTCGAGCGGGCTAGTTTAGTACCCTTGTGCGTCTGCTGGTATGCCGCTGGCCGCTATGCAGATGTTGTTGAGGGCACAAAACGAGGTGTTTTTTTAGCCCAGCAAGCAGGTGATGAGCTTAGTGAAGCCCGCTTACGCAATACCCAAGGGCTGGCTTACCGGGTTTTAGGGAAATACCGTCATGCGCTCGAGAGCTTTGTGCTAAGCCATCAGGTTTATCATCACTTGTCGCATTTGGAATTGAGCCGTCCGCTCAGTAACTTGGCCTCACTTTACGATTATTTAGGCCAAGTTGAGCGGGCCAGGATGTACTTTGAACAAGCGCTTAGCCATGAACAGCGTGAACGTCTTATAGATGATGCCATCGTCACAATGGCCCAACTTGGCGATAGTTATCTTGTGAGTGGCGACTACGTGCGCGCGCGCAGCTACTACGAACAAGCGCTCGAGGGTCTAACTAAGGCTGCTAATCCGGGTATTGCTGCTTCGGTACTAACTGCGCTTGCTCAGATTGAGCTAAAACAGACGAATCTGGGCCAAGCTGAGGCCAACTTAAAACGTGCGCTTCATTTTTTGCAGGTTCAAGCCCACCCACGGTATGAAGCAAGCGCTGTTGCTACCTTGGGGCAAGTGCGGTATCAGCAAGGTCAGCTCGAGGCTGCTCAGATGCAGCTTGAAGACGCCCTAGCTCGGGCCACGCAGATTGACGACAAACGCCTTATTGTCGAAGTTCACCAAGCCCTTTGTGATGTTTACGAAGCGCAGGGCAAACTGGCTGAGGCCTTAGTTGAGCACCGTTTGTATGCTCGCGGACGTGATGAACTACTCGAACAGCAGCGGCAGCGCTATGTGACCGGGCTTATGCTCGAGTTTGACGTAAACAGCGAACAACACGCACGTGAGCAAGCTGAACTTGCGCTCAGCGTCCAAACTGAATTGCTCGAGCGCATTACCGACGGCTTTTTAGCTATTGATGCCCGTGGCATCATCACCTATGCCAATCATGTCATTGAAACCATGACTGGACACAGCAAAGAAAGCCTTGTGGGGCAGTACGCTAGCAAACATTTCCCGCACTTACCAGATTTTGTGCGCCAAACCTATAACGATGCCACCAAGCAAGCTGAGGTTGCCACCTTAGAATTTTTCTTTGAGCATCACCAGCGTTGGTTTGACATGCGGATTTACCCAAGCAGTGGTGGCAGCACGGTCTACCTGCTGGACATCACCGAGCGCAAACTGCAAGATGCTGCACTTAAAGAAGTGCGCGGTGCGCTCGAGCAAGCTTATGCCGAACGTGAAATTATCTTGCTGAGCATCACCGATGCCTTTTACACCCTCGACTTTGAAGGTCGGCTTAGCTATGCCAACCCCAAGTTTTTTGAACACTTTGCAAGTTCTAAGTTGCTTATTGGCTGTCACTACCGCGAGATATTTGCAGGTAGTCATGACTTAGAAGTTTTAGAAGCAAAGTTTGAGCAAGCCCTCAAGCAACCTCAAGCGCTGACATGCGAGGTTGAAAGTGATGTCTACGGGCGCTGGCTCGAGGTACGCATTTACCCCAGTCCGCAAGGATTGGCGGTTTATGCTTTGTTTATTGACGAACGCAAAGCTTTAGATAGTGAGCGCGAACAATTGCTGCGCGACCTGCACACTGCCCAAGCGCAAACGGCTGCCAAAGTGGCCCAACTAGAATATTTGCGTGCTGAATTAGAGGCTAAAAACAACGTGCTCGAGCAACTTAGCCAACAAGATGGGCTGACCAAACTCCTCAACCGCCGTACTCTAGACAGTCTTTTTGTACAAGAGCTAAGCCGTAGCCAGCGTCATCACACGCCTTTGTGCGTTGCCCTGTGCGACATAGACAACTTCAAACAAGTGAACGATCACCTGTCGCACGCAGTTGGCGATGAAACCCTCAAACGCATTGCAGACCTGCTGTCGCGCCATACTAGAGCTGAGGACATCGTCGCTCGCTACGGCGGCGAAGAATTTGTGGTGCTATTTCCAGAAACATCTCTTGCTGCGGCTGTTGAAGCCTGCGAAAAAATCCGTTTTCTCGTCGAAACCTACCCTTGGAAAGACGTTCATCCAGACTTGCACGTGACCTTGAGTATGGGTTTGGTGAGCTGTCAGCCTAGCTCTGTTGAAAGGTCTGATCTAAGCTCACATGCGTACACCGACTACACCGATTACAGCGACTACACCGATTACAGTACCATGCTCAGCGCAGCAGACAAGCAGATGTACCGCGCCAAACGCAGCGGTAAAAACAAAGTTTGCTACCCCGGCTCAGGTGCAGATGATACTTTGACAGACACTACTTTTACAGATGACCTGTAGCCTAGTGGGTTACGTCTAGCAGGTTATGTCTAGCAGGTGACGTAGGGCACTAGCGAGTTACGTAGTAAAGCGTGCCGGTTGTGATGCCGTAAGCTCGAGCTGGTTCGCGCACACTCACCAGCACGTCCACTGTGTTGCGAAAGCGCGGGTTCATGGTGTCGTACACAATGGCATCAAACCACTCCACGCCGGCTACGGGGCGGTCAAGTTCAATGCGCACCAGCGACCGGCAGGGAAAATACTGCAGTAAATCCCGGCTCACCGCAATCTGTATCCACGGACCAATGTTGCGCCCACATGCCGCCGTAGACGGGTCATCGTCTGTTTGGGCACGTACAGCTTGGTAAAAACTAATGCGGCTGATGCGTAACGCTTCAGGGCGTTTGGGTTGTCCATAAGGAAGCGCCATAGCCGATGGAAGCGGTGTTGAACGTACACCCCTAGATAAAAACACGCTGCCGCCGCCTTGAATGGGCAGTTCAACGGTTTGCTGAACGCCACCGTTGCCACTACTTTGGGCGAGCATGAGCAGCATCAGGGTTGTGAGCACGACTGTGATGTACTTTAGGCGTACCGGCTGTTGTTGTGTCGTTAGGGGCATCAATCTAGCAATCATCAATCTAGCAATCATCAATCTAGCAGTCATCAATCTAGCAATCATCAATCTAGTAGGGAACAGGTTGCCAAAACGCCCTATACATAGGCTTAGCATGTGTCTCATCATTCTCTTAACTCTAACGTTCTTGAGTGACCCTGACGATTAAGTTTCCAGCATCTGCTAAGCTTCCAGTACCCATAGAAACTGGGTTGAATCTGTAACGGCAGCCTGAGTGTGACACCCCCAAAGCTGGCTAGTTCATGATTGATAACTTGGGTATGTACACAGGCGCGTTAAACTGAGCTGTGCTGCTCACCTCGCTCTCACAGCTTAATTACCGCAATTTGCAAACCAGCCACGTGCGCTTTGCAGAGGGTGTGACAGCAGTTGTAGGTGCGAACGCAGCGGGAAAGTCGAATGTGCTCGAGGCAATTTATTTGTCCTGCACGGGTGAAGTACCTAGTTCAACGATTGCTGAAAGCATCACTATTGGGCAGACCGGCGGCTCAGTGCAAGCCCAGATTGAGCACGCTGAGGGCAAAAGTCAGGTGCAAATTGGCTTGTCACCCGGTCACAAAGTGATTCGCCTAGACGGGCAAGTAGTGCGCGCTTTTGAACTGGCAAAGGTCACGAGTGCGGTGCTTATTACACCAGAAGACGCTAACTTAGTCCACGGTTCACCGTCGGGTCGGCGGGCGTATTTAGACAGTTTATTATCGCGCGTGTCGCCGCGTTATGCAGTGTTACTTAAAGAATATGGGCGAGTGCTCGAGCAACGCAACGCCCTGCTAAAACATCAGCCCAGTAGCGCAACGCTCGAGGTCTGGTCAAGCCGTTTTATTGAACTGGGTGATGAAATTAACGCGCTCAGGCGGCGTGCGGTCGGGCGTATTGGCAGTTTGGCCACAGCCCGCTATGCTGACATTATTGGCACTGACGTTATTGGCACTGACGTTATGAGTGCTGATATAGACGGTGCTGCTAGCACAGGGTCTAATGATGTAAGTGCAGGGTCTAATGATATAAACACAAACATCATCAACCTTAATAAGACTAAAGCCCATGTTGAAAACGTTGTTGACCATGTTGATGTGCTGGTGAATGCTGGTACGTCTGCTCGCGTACAAACACAGTTAAATGCGCCTCATAATCAAGACGTACACACTCGTCAAGACACACATACTGCGTCGCAACTTGTATCTCCTCAGCTAACTCAGGAGAAGTTCACTACCTCGCAGACGCAACCTTCAAACGGTCACAAACGCCTTAATGTCGAGCTGCTAGGTGCGCCGGAGTCACTTGCTGAAGCACTAGCTGACAGCTATGCCAAAGAACGCGCAAGGGGCGTGACAGTCGTGGGCCCGCACCGGGATGACCTCGAGCTGACCCTAGCAGGTCACAGTGTGCAAGCCTACGGCTCACGTGGGGAAGCGCGTACCACAGCGCTGGCCCTGCGCATTGCTGAATACGAACTCTTGCGAGATAAACACGGCGAAGCGCCCATTTTACTCCTTGATGACTTTAGTGCCGAACTGGACATGAGCCGCCGCGATTACCTTTTACGACTTGCCCTCAGTACGCCGCAAGCGATTGTGAGTGGCACCGAAGCACCACCGCACTACCAGCATCAGCTGAAGATTACCGCTGGAAAGATTTGTGACGCTGGAGAGACGTGTGGCTAGGACCTTCCAACCTGCGTCTAAAGCACTTGCTGAACTGTTTGCACGCGCAGGCATGAAGCGCCGCCTAAAACGTGCTGAGGCTGTGCTGTTGTGGCCGCAGGTCGTGGGTAGCGTGGCGCGGTTTAGTACAGCCAAACGCTTGCAAGACGGCGTGTTAATCGTTGAGGTACAAGATAGCGAAACCGCTATGCATTTGTCGCATCAGCGGCACAGGTTTATAGATGCTTATCACACCCGCTTTGGGGTAGCTGAACTCAAAGACATTCGTTTTCGCGTGGGGCGAGCAGCCCCGGCAGCCACAGCCGCAACACCGACATCCTCACCTGAAGATTTGCCAGCACCAGACCCCAAAGCGCTAGCTGAACTTGCCAAAAACATTAGTACCCTAGACCTGCCCGAAGCACTGGCAACCTCAGCCTTACAAGCTGCTAAAGCCATGTTGCGCTTACAAGCTGCTCGGCGCGCGCAAGGGCAGCCAAGTTGCCCAATATGCGGCACAGTTGTTGAGGTATCGGCTGCTTCTGTGCCTGCAACCGAAGATCAGCCACACCTATGCCGAACCTGCACGCGCTACAGCACGCTCATAAGTGTGCAGCGGGCAAGTCAGATGTTGGCAGTGAACCCTGACCAGCACACGCCCAATTTAAGTGAGGATGAACGCGCTGTGGCCGTTCACATGGCCATGCATCATTTAGAAGCGCGCATTGATGAACTGTTACCTTTTGTGCTGGCTGAGCCGCAGCACAAAGTTGTGCTCGAGGCAGCCGTGTGCTGCTATCTAGCCCACCGTTTGCGCAAACCCCTGAGTACCGTAACCGAAGATGATTTTAGGGTATTAGAACCGCAGTTGCAGCGTTTATTAGGATTGTTGTAGAGGTAGTTTGGGGCTATGGTTCAGCGATGTAGGCAGGGAAAAAGTCGTTAAGGGAAAGGGAAATAATCCAATACCTGAAAAGCCAATTATCATAGTCACGAAAGGATGAAAGCTGGTAGTTTGCACTTATAAGGCTAACGTAGAAATTCTGGTAGCGAATAACTTGAGATTCGAAGCGTAAACGCTCAAATTGATTGGCTCCGGGAATAATGCTGCTAAAGTGTTCAAGGCGTTGTTTGACTTCTTCGGCGGCTATTTCAGCTTCCTCTTCAGAGGTGTATAGCAATGCCCAGGCATGTTGTACTTTGTTATCAGCGTCAGCAAAGTCAGTAAGTAAAGATAGCTCGTACGTAGGTAAAACTCCCAAATCATCTTTAGTTATCTCTGAAGTTACGATTGACTCGTTAGTAAAACTCACGCTTGTGTCGTGTGGTCCTAAAAACATGGCTTGCGTAACTTCACCAAGAGTGCTTGTACTGTAAACAAGTGCCTGAATATCTTCAGCATCGGCTAAAGATGGGTATTTGTCGTTTGCAGCCGCTATGCTCTGCGCTGTTGTAGGCGTATTTGTACTGTTGACAATAAATTCAGTGAAAAGCGCAATCCTTGCTGAAAAACCAATAGATCCACCAAAAGGATCATCTTGGTTACGTGCGCTGAGGGTAGTTGTGTCATCTTCAAAACGCTCCCAAACAGGAATATTATCAATGACTCTTTCTGTGAAACCTCGACTGGTTAGTACCTTAGCAATGTTATCGGTATCAGCCTTTGTTTTAAGAACTACGATTCTATTGTCACTACCTACTGTCAAACCTGCCTCAATGTCAAAAAAGGAGAAGCCAACGGCTGCTGGCATACCTTCGTAAAAATTAGATATGTTTCCTTGTAAAAAAGAGGAAAACATAACTCTGGCAAAACGATAGTCCGTAAAATTAAGTCCTATGGCTTCGACATTTTCTTGTAAGCGCACTATATAAGGATTGTAGCCTGGTGCGATTTGTTGACTAATGCGCCATAGATTGCTGTAAGAAATGAGGTCATACCTTTCTCTAACTTCACTAGTGTCGGGTATGTAAGCAAGCAGCTCAAGAAGTAAGGGATTCTGGCTGGTTAAGCTCGTTGTTGGGTTGAAAACATCGTTATCATCAAGCGGATAAAAAACACGACCAATAAGGTTCTCAACTTCACTAATTTGTACATTCAGTCCTTCTTCTACAAGAAAAAGCTCAAACTGCACTTGCTGCTCAGTTTGCATATAACCCTGCCAATGCGTGTCTGTGACGCGTGTTCCTTTGAAGGGTATAGTGTCACCAGTTTGGGTATCACCAAGGTAGCCATTGAGAGTCTCATCAGCTTGTTCAATAACCAGTTCGACAATACCCCTAGCCTCACGTGCAACATACTGCCCAACTATCGACTGAGCCTGCCCAACACTAACAACACTAACTATCAAACAGCTAATCACACATAATCCTGTGACTAACGACAACCTCTGAAATATTGACATGCCTCATTATATACGTTCAGGTAGCGTGTTAGACAGGATTCAAGTGATAGACTCAAATAAGAATATACAAGCTAAAACTTGCATGTTTAGCTGCTGAATCAAATGCATAACACCTCAAATATCTAAAACAACCTCCTTAGGAGTTGACCATGAGCGACACAAATAATAGTCCAGTTATGCTCGTCATCCTAGACGGCTTTGGCCTCACCGACCCCGGCCCCGGCAACGCCGTCGCCCAAGCCAATACACCCAACTTCGATAGCTACTGGAACAATTATCCTCATACTACTTTGCAAGCCTCGGGCGAAGCTGTGGGTCTGCCAGACGGGCAGATGGGCAATTCTGAAGTGGGTCACATGAACATCGGCGCTGGGCGTATTGTCATGCAAAGTTTGAGTTATTTGGGGCACATGATTAAAGATGGCGCTTTTTTTGAGAATGATATCTTAAATGAGACCTATAACAGCGTGCAGGACGGTCACGCCTTGCACTTGCTGGGGTTGGTAAGTGATGGCGGCGTCCACAGTGATATGGGTCATTTGGTGGCGTTGCTCGAGCTAGCTAAACGCAAAAACGTTGCACCTGTCTATGTTCATGTCTTTACAGATGGCCGCGACACCGCGCCAGATAGTGGGCTGGGCTTTGTGAGCGAGCTAGAGGCTGAAATTAAGCGGCTCGAGCACGACATTCACATCGCTAGCGTTTCTGGTCGTTACTATGCCATGGACCGCGACAAGCGTTGGGAACGGCTTAAACGTGCGTATGATGCCATCGTCTGCCAGCAAGCTGAACATCAAGCCACGAGTGCCAGTGACGCTGTACAAGCTGCCTATGACCGTGGTGAAACCGACGAGTTTATTTTGCCAACAATCATAGTAGATGATGCGGGTAAGCCTGTGGGAAGCATGCAAGATGGTGATGCGGCGTTCTTTTTCAACTTTCGCGCGGACCGCGTCCGGCAAATTATGAGCGCGCTTCTAGCTGGAGATGGCTGGGATAACTTTGACCGCTGCGCTGCCCCGCATCTCAACCTCGCCTCCATGATGCAATACGACGAAACCTTTGACGCCCCTTTTGCCTTTGCCCTGCCTGAGGTTACAAAGTGCCTAGCTGAGGTTGTAAGTGCTGCTGGTAAACAGCAGTTTCACACGGCTGAGACGGAAAAATACCCTCATGTCACCTACTTTTTTAATGCCAAGGAAGAAACGCCATTTGAAGGTGAAACTCGCAACTTGGTACCGTCGCCTAAAGTTGCAACTTACGACTTGCAACCGCAGATGAGCGCGCCTGAATTGACCGAGCAAACCCTTGCGCGTATTCAGTCAGAAGACGACGCTTTTATCCTCATAAACTTTGCTAACCCAGACATGGTGGGACATACGGGTGTGCTCGAGGCAGCTATTGCTGCTTGCGAAGCGGCAGATACAGGCCTTGGTCAACTTGTGGAGGCTATTCAAGCTAAACGCGGTAACGTCATTATCATTGCTGACCATGGTAACGCGGAAGTGATGCTCACCGAAGACGGCAACCCGCACACCGCCCACACCACAAATCTTGTGCCCTGCGTGCTAGTCGGCGATGGGCTAGACGGTGTGAGTTTACATGAGGGCATTTTAGGGGATGTTGCCCCAACGGTGCTCGAGCTACTAGGACTCAGCCAACCCTCAGAGATGACGGGGCGCTCTCTAATTGATCGGTAGTATAGTCATTTTTCTGTCACCGACCTATTGTAG
>JBCCOX010000101.1:0-10581 GCA_039025155.1 Deinococcota bacterium
CCGAGGTAAACGCAGGTGGACTGCTGCTAATTGCCCGGCGTATAACGATCATAATGCCTGTGAGAAGCAGGGTTGCAATGACCAGTGTTAGGGGAGCCGTGAGTAAGTTGCGCTCGAGCGCCGCCGTAGCAGTTAACCTCACAAAAAGGCTAGGCAAGAGCACATAATATGCAAGTTTGTCTGCTCCAACCCAAACCGCATCATCTAAAAATTTGTAATGCTTGAATGCATAGCCAAGTGATGTAACAACAACAACGGGAATGATGGCAAAGATGATGGTGAGCATAAATGTGTGTTGATTCTACCGTTCAGTTTGGAAAAGGCTTGACACAGCTGAAGGATAAACTTGAGATATGAAAACCATGACGCCGCAAGTTCTACAAACGCGCTTGGCTGAAGGTAACCCGCCGTATTTGATTGACATTCGCCCGGTCAGTGGTGAGGTGTTACCCGTGGATAGTCAGACGAGTCTCGAGGACATTCAAACGGGGGTGTTACCCAATATCTCAAAAGATATGCCCATCCTCGTGATTTGCACCTACGGGCGCGTAAGTGAGCTGGCGGGTGCATATTTGGAAGCGGCTGGGTTTACAGATGTTTATAACTTAGCAGGTGGGGTGCGGGCGTGGCAGCAAGTGGTGCAGGTATCATCTGATTAAAAAAGTAATGCAAGTATTGCTTGCTCAGATACAGATGCTAATGTTGTCACAGACATAACTATGACGCACTTTTGCTGACGAATTCTTTAGTGGTCAAAGGTCTCCTCGAGCAACTCAGAAAGCCTCGAGAGAGACCGCTCATATTTTTTAGCAAACGCACCTTTGCGGTAGCTAGGATGATATATGTCGATGGGCGCAATCTCCCCAGCAACGCGCAGACCGATACCTTGGTCATAAACTTTGTCGAGAAAGTGCGCCATGCGTAAGGCGTCGTTTTGATCGTCTAGCGTTTGTGCGTCACGCACGTACAAACTACCGATGGGGTTGAGGAGCGCCGTAAAGCGGATGGGGTGGAGGTTGCGGAGGGTTTCGAGTAACTCCTCCCAAGTGAGAACTAATTTGGGGGAGGGCATGGGTTCTTGCTCGAGGCTATCCTCAAACACTTTATCTATCAGCAAACTACCGAGGCTATGCCGCTTCCGGTAGTCGGGCCCTTCCATCCGCAAGACCGTAAATCGTTCAGCAATGCTCTGAATTTCGCGTTGAAAATCACGCGCATTAAAACGACCTTGTCCTTGCGCTTCGGGTGGCGTATTGGACGTTGTTAACACGTGCTGGCCGCGCTTAAAGACCTCAGCTAAAAAGGTTTTCACAATGAGGGTGTTGCCGGGGTCATCTAGCTCAAATTCATCAATACAGTAAAGCTGGTAATGGGCTAATTCTTCTTTGGCACGCTCCATACCCAAAAAGCCAATCGTAAACACTAATTCTTGAAATGACAAATACGCTTTGTGCTCGTAGTCGGCTGCGTGATAGGCAGACGCAAGCAAGTGCGTTTTACCTACGCCAAAGCCGCCGTCTAAATACAAACCTTCACCCGGTTGAGGCTTGGACTGCCAGAACCAACGACCACTTTGTTGAGATGATACAGGCGTTTTAGCAAAGTCTTGTACCTGGGTTACAGCTGTTTCTTGCGTGGGGTGTTGCGGATCAAAGTCCGAAAAGTAGGTTTTGCCAAAACGCGGTGGTGGTTTGAAAGGGGGGAGGCTAGCTTGCTTGGGAAGCTCGAGGTCACGGTAATACAAAACGTCTGCCACGTTGGTTAAGCTACCATGCTTAGGAGACTTAAAAAGCAAGCGTTAGCAGGGTTGGGCTTTGTTGATGGTGTTGTATTAAATGACATCAAAGATGAGTATGCATTGTCTGTGTTGTGAGGGTGATGGATGCTTGGGAGTGATTCTTTGAGCAAGCATCATCACAGTTTGTGGATTAGCTGATGAAACAACACTCTCTGATAAGTCTTTGATAGATAATCGACGTCGTTCTCATCACCCACGAAAAAGGGACGCTTTAAAGCGCCCCTCGAGATCATCTTCTCATCGTAAATCTCAAGCAGTGACTTCAATCTTATCCATACCACCGTACACGTCGTACCAAGGGTTGGCGCTGGAATCCAGCACAGCATTAAGGGCGTTGATGTTATCCACACCTTCGCCGCCGAGCCAATCGGTCAGCGCGTCTGCACCGCTTTCACCGTAGACAGGAATGCCGCCTTTCCACGTGGCACGCCCGCAGAGTACACCGTTGTAGCGCACGCCAGACTCGGCTGCCAGTTCCAAAGACTCTAGGAACACGGGCATATCCACACCCGCAGATAAAAAGATGTACGGCTTGGTTGCCATTTCACCCATTTGGTTGAGGTAGTCGGTAGCTTCTTCGCGGCTGTAGGCAATCTCGTTACCTTCGGAGGCTTTAAGGCCGCCGGTATGCTTGGCAATGAGTGGGAACTCGAGCTTCAGCACATCAATGCCGTAACGATCTTTGGAAAGCTCTTCCATCGCTGCCATGACGTACTTGGGTTTGGCTTTTGCAAACTCAAACGAATCGGTGATGTTGTCGTCGTAGGTAATGGGCTCTAAAAAGAGCGGTAAGCCAACAGCCTCACACTCAGCACCCACGCGCTCGGTGAAAGAGTATTTTTGTTCGTTAATTTCCTCTTTGTCAAAGGGGTTAATGTAGAGCAAAATTTTGATGGCGTTGCCACCTGCTTCAGCGATACGGCGCACGCTGTACCCGGCAATGAGGCTAGGTAAGCGCCCCGGTGTGGTGTTGTTGTAGCCGCTTTCTTCGTAGGCGAGTAGCAAGCCAGCGTTATCACTGCGCGCAGCAGCAGCCTCTAAACCCCATGTTGGGTCAAGCAAAATAGCTGATGCATGTGGCGTAAGCACTTGCGTGACAGACTTTTTGAATGCACGTAAGTCGTCGTCGGTCACGTCGCGGCCGCTAGCGGCAATCGCTTTTTGAAGCGACCCGCGTTGGTCCATAGCCGCCGCGCTAATGACGCCTTTGTCGTTAGCGCAGGCTTTAATGTTGTTGAGCTTAGTTTGGGAGATCTTCATGATCTATCCTCCTTGATGAGTGTTGGGATGAGGTCTAAGGTTGTACTGCGTAGCGCGAATACCTCAGGTTGAGGTTGAAATGGCGTGCCTTGCGTTAGCACCACCTCATGTGGTCCTAAAATTATTAGTGAACATCACGGTTTGTCTCATATTATTGATGCTGTGTTATTGCTGTGTGCTGGCTGTCAGAACCTTCACGATGACAATAACATGAACATTCTATCAATAGCGTTGATGGGCTAATAGCGTTAATGGGACGGTGGCATCGTGAATGACGGTGGCATCGTGAATTAAGTGCGACATTGTGAATAAAGCAAAGCATCGCCCAAGTTTGATGTTAACTGGCTTGGAAATACACCTCTTCATAAGGTTGCACAACCACCCAGCCTTTGCCCGTGAACTCGAGCTGAATGCTTTCGCCGCTACTGCGTCCAAGAAACGTGCCCCAGTTCATGTCTGTTTTGACCTTTGGATTGAGGCTGCCACTCCATGCCACCGTGGCGTTGGGGTCAGTGAGCACCGGGGCGTCTGGGCGAACGCGCAAGGTAAGCGGCGTGTAATAGGTGGTGAGTGCCATGAGCCCGTGACCTTTTACGCGAATGTTGAAAAGCCCGCCTGTTAACATGCCCGCGATGCGTTTCATCATGGTGATGTCGTAGTCCATGCCGTCCTCGAGCGCCAGCAAATCATTGCCGTTCACCACAATGCTCTCGCCAGCTAACCGCAAAATTTGCACGCGCTTGCCTTTATCTGCCAAATACACCCGCCCGCGCCCGGTAATGTCCATAATCGACTGACCTTCGCCGGTGGCAGCTTTCATAAAGGCTTTGCGGAGGCCGCCAGCGAGCATGCCTTCGCGTTTAAACTTAAAATCACCTGTGTAGGCCACCATGCTACCGCGTTTGGCTTTAACACGCCCGTGGTCAGGTAGGTTGATCTCTAAGGTATATGGATTTTCCAGTTCAAAGTGATTGTTGCGGTCTGCATCTTGAACGGTTGCTTTTAAAAAATCTTTGAGGGCGTAGGCGTTTTCTGTTGGGGTGTTATCTGCTGAGGGTGTACCTGCGAGCGGTGCGTCTGCAACGTTGTCAGTCATAACATCTCCTTCAAGTTGAGGTCGTAAACATAATGTATAGCTCAGTGCATCAGCGCATAGTGTACACGACTGGTTTCAGATGATGCTAGAGAAGATTGTTGATTAAATATGTCAAGTGGATAAACGTATTAGAGGTAGCTTTCAACCTCAGCACGACTCAGGTTGGCTTCCATAAGGCCTTGGGTGGTGACGGCTAGCGCGCCGGATACATTGGCAAAGCGGGCGCTGTCAATTACACCCCAGCCGCTGAGTTGCGCCACAGCGTAACCTGCTGCAAAACAATCCCCAGCTCCGGTGGGGTCAACCTCTTGTACGCTAATGGCATCAATCGTGTGTACATTACTGCCCGAGTAAACCTTGCAGCCGCGATCCCCCAATTTGAGGATGACGGTTTCAATGCCGCGCCTTAGCAAGCCTCTGGCAGCACTTTCACCATCATCGTCCTGCTCATTAACATCCAACCCCAAAAGTAACGCAGCTTCATGACCGCTGGGTAACACAACATCAGCAAGGTCAAGAATGGGTTCACAAAGCGCTTGAATTTCACTTACGCTCAATAGCTCTGGGCGCAAGTTGGGATCAAAACTGATGCTCGCACCAACCTCTTTGGCGCGTTTGGCAGCAAAGTAACAAGCCTCTCTAGCAGTATCAGAAAGTGCCAGTGACGACCCAGTAATGTGCAGCCAGCGGCAGTGGGTAAGCCAGTCTTCAGCAACATCACTCACGTTTAATAAAGCTGCAGCGCTGTGTTGCATGTGGTAAACAAACTGCCTCGAGCCGTCCCTTTTGTAGCCCACAAACGCTGTGCCTGTGGTGTGTCCGTTAGCGGTGCGAATATGGCTAATATCCACCCCTGCTTGTTGCAGTTTGTTAACACATTGAAAGCCAAAGGCATCGTTGCCACACACCCCTACAAAACCAGCGTGACCGCCAAGTTGGGCCGCTGCATGCGTAAAAATAGCAGGCGCGCCGCTGGCGTAGGGACCCAAAAACGTGCCAATTTGACTTAAGGGGCTATCCACCGTGTCCCGCATGATTTCAACCAGCAGCTCACCGAGTGAAAGAATGTCTGGTCCCGGTGAAGGTGGCGTGACGGTCAAAGCCTCTGGAGTGGGTTCTAGGATTGGTTCTGGGATTGATTCTGAGATTGATTCTGGGGTGGTTGACGTTGGCTGTGTTTCTGCTGGTACGTTGGGCGTTGTTTCTGTGGGTGCATCAGGAGCTGTGTCAGGATTTACATTAGGAGTTGCCTCAGGTGAGGCTGTAGGTGAGGCTGTGTCTATAGGAGTATTTTGCGAGCTCATAACGCTTGTGATCATAGCAGGTTGTCGTGTTTTTTAAACGTTCGTTTGCTCGAGCTTGAACAATAGGCGCTGGGCTAAAGTGCGTGTGCGCTAAGGTTAGCTACAATAACCCCGGCTGTAACTGCTAATGACACTAGGCATCAAGAATGAACGCTGAGTTGTTATTACATCAGGAGGTTTAGGTATGTCAGAAACACGCACGTGGCTTATTACAGGCGCGTCAACTGGGTTTGGAAAACACCTTGCTGAGGTTGCTTTGGAACGCGGTGATGCTGTCGCGGCGACATTTCGCAAGCAAGACCAAGCAGATGCGTTTACAGCTCACGCTTCAGGTCGCGCGCATGGTTTGCTGTTAGATGTTACTGATAGCGCTGCCATTGAACCTGCTGTAGAGCAAGTACTTGCTAAGTTAGGTCATATTGACGTGCTTGTTAATAATGCGGGCTATGGGCTTATTGCGGCTGTGGAAGAGGCGAGTGAAGACGCGGCTCGAGCCCAATTTGATGTCAATGTATTTGGGCCACTAAACCTCATGCAGGCCGTCTTACCGTCCATGCGCGAACGCGGCAGCGGGCACATCATGAATATGTCGTCATTTGGGGGTGTGGCGTCGTTTGCTGGGGCTGGTTTTTACTGTGCGAGTAAGTTTGCGCTTGAAGGTTTGTCTGAAGCGCTAGCGCAAGAAGTTGCGGGAATGGGGATTAAGGTGACGTTGCTCGAGCCCGGTGCGTTCCGGACCGACTGGGCGGGCCGCTCCTTAAAAACCTCTGGCGATTTAGATGCCTACGCAGAAAGTTCCAGAGCCCGCAAGCAGTGGCTCAAAAACGAGCTGGATGGGGCGCAACCCGGCGACCCACGCAAAGCTGCCCATGCAATTGTGGATTTAGCATACACGGACGCACCACCTTTGCGCGCTGTCATGGGAGATGACGCCGTTGCCGCCGTGCGCGCCAAGCTAGATGCTCAACTTGCTGAGCTAGACGCTCATGCATATCCAGAAAAAGCATTTGAGTTTGAATCTGTCGCTTAATTACACGAATAAAACACAAGGGCAGCTCGTAACAGCTGCCCTTTTTTGTGATGTAAGGCTCGAGCCTCTAAAAATTTGCCGTCATCAAAAGCCACAAGGGTAGATTGGATTGCAATATTCGTTCCTCAAACTCAAACGTGATGGTGTCTGTAGCAGTTGGATCATCAATGATTGTTAGAACAACGTCTCTATTGTCTTGAATGCCTCTTGTGCCACCATCAATGAGGAGGGTGAGTGATTGAACGTCTCTCAAGGCAGGGATGTCATCCGTGTTGAGAGTGAGTGAGTTGATGGTGACATCGGCTGAACCTTCTGGGGTGATGAGGTAGGCACTGTAAACGGGAACGTTTTGTTGGTTAGGTGTGATGGCTGTGTCTTCTAAGTCAATACCTGGAAGAACGTAAAGAGCATTCGCTGGGGTGTTACCTACGCTGATGATGAGGTTGAATGTGAATGGGTTTTCGTTTGTGTCTGGGTCATTGCTAGCAAGACTAACTTGTCCTGCAAATGTGCCTGCTTGAGATGTATCAACAGTAAGTTCTAATAGGGTACTCTCAAAACTTCCTAGCGTTGTTGGTAGTGCCTCTCCAGTAACACTTAAGAAGCTAGGTAAGACAAGTTCTCCTAGCTCTAAGGTTCGTGCCCCTGGGTTCCTAACTAAATACTCCAAGACAACATTCTGACCACGGTTAAACGGACCATACGAAAGAACCTCAGTACCATTAGAGGTAATGCTAGCTGCTGCTGTGCTATTGCCATTGCGTACTTGGATGTCTTGGTTAGGGTTGATGACGGGTCTAAAAGCAGACTCATAAGCACCTATATCAACAGCAGGGCCTTGAATGCGGTCATTACCATCTAAATCCGTAGTACCTATAACTAAGCTATCATCACCACTGTTGAGGGCAGGAGAACCATTAACAAGGCGGTAGTCACCTGCGGTGGTGGGGGCGGAGGCAGCAGGTTCAGGGTTAACAAATACATCAGCTACGGTTAAGCCAACGAAGCTATCCCCACTAGACTCTCCAACTCCAAAGCCATAGGCACTATTATTCACGTTAAGACCAGCCGCAAAGCGAATTTGAGGATTGGCAGGTGCGTCATTTCCTAAGACCAAGCTGTTATTGAGGGTGGTAGCGTTATTAACGCTATACAATCCACCACCATCACCACCACGATTGCCTGTAATGGTGCCGTTGTTGACAATGATGGCGCGAAATGCACGTACCCCACCACCATTACCACCTGCGCGATTACCGGCAATGAGGCTGTTGGTGATGGTGACAGGGCCATTACCAATTTTAGCAATCCCACCGCCAATATCAACCGCAGTGTTGTTAACAACGACACTATCTGTGAGGGTAACGTTGCGAGCGCCGTAAATCCCCCCACCATCGTCCCCTGCACTGTTTCCTGAGACAGTACTGTTGGTGAGAGTGAGCTCGCGACTACTGTAAATCCCACCACCATCAACCGCAGTGTTGTTAGTCACCATACTGTTGGTGAGCGTAGTAGTGCGAGCGCTAAAGATTCCACCGCCATCATTTCCTGCGGTATTCCCTGAGACAGTACTGTTGGTGAGAGTGAGCTCGCGACCGCTGTAAACTCCACCACCATTCCCACTAACACCAGGCGCACGGTTGTTAGTCACCGTACTATTGGTGAGCGTAGTAGCACGAGTGCTATAGATTCCACCGCCATTAATACCTGCGGTATTCCCTGAGACAGTACTGTTGATGAGGGTGACATTGCGATTACCAAAAATCCCCCCACCAAAACCACCTACATTATTCCCATTTTGCACAGTCATATTGATGAGTGTGAGCGTGTCGTTACCAGTATGGTTAAAGACCCCGTGGGTTCCTTGTCCGTCGACAGCAATGGTTGCACCTGTAGCATCAATGGTGAGATTGTTAAGGGCTATTGTTAAGGTACTTGCTGTGTTGATAGTGCCGGACAAACCTGCTTGGAAGGTGATTGTGGCACCGTCTGCGGCTGCTGCCATGACATCTCGTAAGCTACCTGGTCCAGCATCATCTAAATTAGTGACTTGAGCAAAGCTGAGTGAGAGTAGAAGATAAAGTCCAAAAACCAGAAAGCCACTCACAGAAGCTTTCTTCAGGCGTGGTTGTGTAAACGACATGTTCATAAATGTAGGCTAGCAAATGAACTCTTACAAAACTCTTACTCGAGCCTCACCCCACACAAAAAACAACATCGACTAACCCGTCACCCTAATAAAAAAGCCCCAGCTCGTAAGCTAGGGCAAAATAGTTGATGTGACTGGCCTTAGGCTCGAGCAGGTTTCCCAGTTGCCTTAGGCTGCTTAGGTACAGGTGGATTACTCTTGGCATTAGCTTCAAGTGCTTTTAAACCGCCAACTAAGGTGACATCCAAAGCTTCATCTAAGTCGCGGACGGCATGGAAGTCCAAGCTGCGGCGCAAATGGGTGGGAATATCGTTGAGATCGGAGCTGTTTTTGTCTGGGTATAGAATGTGTTTAATACCAGCTCGCTTAGCTCCCAACATCTTCTCTTTAAGCCCACCAATTGGCAAGACGCGTCCACGTAAGGTGATTTCTCCGGTCATCGCTACGTCTTTGCGTACAGGGATGTTGGTGAGTGCGCTAATCAGCGAACTGGCAATGGCAATACCAGCGCTCGGACCTTCTTTAGGTGTTCCCCCTGCAGGTACGTGAATGTGAATTTCAGAGTCATCTAACAAACTTTGGGGGATGCCAAACCGCTCCGTGTTGCTCTTGGCATAGGTCAGCGCGGCTCTGGCAGATTCTTTCATGACATCGCCTAGTTGCCCGGTGAGAACTAAGCCGCCTTTACCCGGTGTAATTGAAGTCTCTACAAAGAGAATGTCGCCACCTACAGGTGTATAGTACATACCAGTTGCCACACCCACAAAGTTATCTTCGTTTTCAGATTCTGGCGTAAACCGTTCTGGCCCAAGGTACTGCTCGAGGCTGCGTTCGGTGACTCTCACCCTAGTGGTTTCTTTTTCAGCAATGCGCCTAGCACCTTTGCGGGCGAGTGTGCCGAGGGTGCGCTCGAGGTTACGCACGCCTGCCTCTCGCGTATAAGAGGTGATGAGTTTCGAGATAGCCCCATCGCTAATGGAAATTTGCCGTGCTTTTAGACCGTTTTCGCGGACTTGGCGGGGCAGTAAGTAACGCTTGGCAATTTCTAGTTTTTCTTGTTCAATGTAGCTGGAGAACTCGAGCATCTCCATGCGGTCCATAAGCGGTTCGGGAATGGCTTGGACGTAGTTGGCAGTGGCTACAAACAGCACTTCGGACAGGTCAAAGGGCACACCTAGATAGTGATCCACAAAGGCGTTGTTTTGGGCAGGGTCAAGCACCTCTAAGAGCGCAGATGACGGGTCGCCCTGATAGCTACTGCCCAGTTTGTCAATTTCATCTAGCAAAAACACGGGGTTTTTAGTACCAGCTCGGCGGATGCCTTGAATAATGCGACCCGGCATAGAGCCAATGTAGGTGCGGCGGTGTCCGCGAATGTCGGATTCATCCCGCGCGCCACCGAGTGAAATGCGCACGTACTCGCGTCCGAGTGACTTGGCGATGGATTTGGCAATGCTGGTTTTACCCACACCGGGCGGGCCAGCAAACAGCAAAATAGGCCCCTTGTTCACGTCTTCTTCGGTGAGGTCGCCAGATTCAACCCGTTCCATTTTAAGCTTGCGTACAGCGAGGTACTCTAAAACGCGGTCTTTAATTTTTTCAAGCCCGTAATGGTCGCTATCTAAAATGTTTGCAGCAGCTTCAATGTTGAGGCTGTCTTCACTGCGTTCGTTCCAAGGCAGTTCGGTGATGGTCGTTAGATAAGTGCGAATAACGGACGCTTCAGCTGAGTCAGGGTGCATTCTGGCGAGGCGGTTGAGTTCGCGTTCCGCTTCTTCAAAGGCTTCTTCAGGTAAATTGAGGGACTCGAGCTTCTCGCGGAACATCTCAATTTACCTGAAGAAGCCTTTGAAGAAGCGGAACGCGAACTCAACCGCCTCGCCAGAATGCACCCTGACTCAGCTGAAGCGTCCGTTATTCGCACTTATCTAACGACCATCACCG
>JBCCOX010000102.1:0-10531 GCA_039025155.1 Deinococcota bacterium
CGAGCTTATATTTAGCTCGCCATTACGCACACCAGCGTAGTCGGTAAACGCCAGAACAATCGTGAGCACCACTGGAAACAGCGCAAACGTTAACAGAAAAATAATCGCGGGTAGTAGGTAATACCACGGCATAATCCAGTCATAGCGTTCAGCAATAACCCGCAAGCTAATGACCAGCGCAACAAGCCCAATCAGCACGCCAACATAAACAGGCACCGCTGGGGCAACAAGCTGTATAAGCCACACGCCAGCCGTGCCAGCCGCCGCTGCAATGACGAGCGCAAGTGCCAGTAAGGTGAGTGCTTTCCAAAGCCGTGCGCCTGTACTTTTACCTTCTAGCTTGGGCAAAAAGTCAGATGTGGGACGAGAAATGTCCATATCAACCCCCTTTCAATATGGTTCAAACGTCACAGTTTGAATGTTGTAGTTTTAAATAGTTTTAACGTTATAGTTCAAATTTAGAAACGGCTTGTGTCGAGTTGAATGTCAAGTCCTCATATCAAGCTTTCATATACAGCAACGCTGCACGCTATGACTATGTAGACACGTTCGCAGGTCAACAAGCTTCACAGGTGCAGCGTATATAAGATTAAAAATGAAAGTGACTGGTTAAGAAATAAACTTATTCACCTGAAATTTGTGCCACGGCAGCCTCGAGCAAGGCCTCGGGGTCAGAGTCAGCATCTTTGAGCAGAATCTCTAGGGCGTCTGCCATCGGTTGCCAGACGTTGCCCATTTCAGGAATGTTGGGCATAGGCTCCGCGCTTTCAAAGGCGGCAATAAACCCGGTCAGCACGGGGTCGTCTGCAACTTGAGCGGCGGCGGCTGCCGAGGTGGGAATGCGTCCGCTTAGTTCAGCTAGTTTGACTTGCGCGTCTGCCCGGGTAATCCAGCGAGCGAAGTTGGCGGCATCTGCTTTATTTTCAGAAAACTCGTTTAACAGTACGCCTTGCACGCCAATAAAACCAGCGTATTCGGTACCATCTGCCATGGGTGGAATCGGCGCAACTCGCAGGTTGATGCCGGCTGCCCTCGCGTTGGCAATGGACCACGGGCCGTTGTAAACCATAGCAGCCGCACCCTCGTTAAAGAGGCCTTCTGCTACCGAGGTATCTGTCCCGGCAGGAATAAGCCCGTGATCGTACTGGAGCGCTTTAATCTGCTGCGCGCCAGCAATAGCGCCTTCATTGGCGAGGCCGATGTCGCCAGCATCCAGCGACCCATCATCCATTAAGTTAAAGACATAGCCGCCGTTGGAACGAATCCAGTTATAGGCAAAGTAAAAGTTTTTGTTGTCAAACAAAAAGCCGTAGCTATCTTCGGTGGTAAGTTCTTGCGCTTTGGCAATAAAGTCTTCGTACGTTGCTGGCATGTCCGACTCGGGAATAATATCCGCGTTGATGATGAGTGCCGGGCCTTCCGAATAAAGCGGCAAGCCAAACGGACGCCCGTTAAAGGTGAACGCGAGTTCAGCTTGGTCAGACAAATCTGCTAGGTAGTCCTCAGTCGCAAATGAAGACATATCTGCAATCACGCCGCCTGCGGCCAGTTCGCCGATTTGGTCATGGGGAATGGTGACAACAAGGTCCGCCGCTTCACCTTCGGGTGCAGACAAGAGCATCTTTTGTTTAAGTTCGCTAAGCTCAATACGGGTGATGGTAACAGGCACGCCAAACGCAGCCTCAAACGCAGCCGCTTCACCTTGCAACCACTCGAGGTCGGTGTCACCAAAGTGACTCCAAACGTTAATCCCTTGGGCAAGCCCAGTGACGCCTACCAGCAGCAGGCTAAGTGTAATGAGAACCTTCCTCATAATTAGGTGTCCTTTCCTCGTTGATACACGTTTGTATCGCCATAATGTCTATCAACTTGTCTTAGGTAGATTGTGGTGTGTAACCATGTTTAACTTACCACGACCTCAAACCATAAAGTGTGATAGTTCACTACTGAGCACAGTTTTGATTAACACGGTGCTTGCTGAGAATGGATGTCATCACACCTCATCAGTAGTCTTAGGGAGCGTCTGACAAGATGAGTTAGGACTTACCAAGCTGGCATTTTAAGTAATGTTGGCATTTTAAGTGATGTGATGGATGCATCTATAAGCATCACTCAGGCATTAAACGATGTGTCGCCAAGGTGTGATTATCCTCAAAATGTGTGACTTTCATAAATATCAGGCAAGCATGTTTCAGACATGGTTTCTGGTAGATAGTCGTTGAGAAGATAGATCACAAAATCAACGAACGAGAACAGTTTTGAGCAAAGGCCTCAGGTAAGCTGCACCTGCTTGCAAGCCTGCTTTAGCTTCATCCAAACTGGTCACACTGCCGTCGTGGTGACCTCCAAAAAGCGGGTCTTCATGCTCGAGGCTAATGCCTCCTGTAAAGCCAACTTCATGTAAGCGCGTCAGCACTTGTGGCCAGTTCACTTGTCCCCAGCCGGGCACGCGGTAGCGCCACCAACCGTCATCCAAAAAGCTTCTACGCGCTAGCCGAACATGGTTCACCTCAGCGTCTTTGGCGTGTACGTGAACGATATGCTCAGCAAAATCGTAAAGGCTTTCGTAAGGCTCAATTAACAAACGGATGAGGTGAGACGGGTCGTAGGTGAGCTTAAAGTTGGGGCGGTCAACCTTGTCTAAAAGAGCCTGCCAAATCTCTGGATTCACGGCGATGTTACCGGTATCTGGGCAGTTTTCAACGGCAACGGTGACGGCTTCACCAGCTAAATCGCAGTACTCTTGCAAGATGCTTGCACACGCGCTGATGTTACCGCGCAGCGACTTAGTTGGGTCAATGCCCGTTGAAATGTTAACGACGTTCACGCCGTGATCGCGGGCTAGCTCGAGCCGTGCTTTTGTTCCTACCACAAACTCCTGTCGTTTGCTTGCGTCTGGGTGTAACGTATTACGACAATAAAGGAGTGCCTTAACAGCTAGTGGCCGCTCACCTGCTAGGTGGGTTCGCAATTCATCCAGCGGCGCGTGTGGGCCAATTTCCATAAAGTCGTAGCCTTGGGTTTGCCCCCAGTTGGCAATAGTATCTAGCGACTCGCCAGCGAGGGCGTTGGTGATAAATCCGAGTTGCATGATGACTCCTTGATAGTTGAGATATGGGTCGTTGAGATGTGATGATTGTGGTGACGCAGAAGCGTCATCTTAAAGTGGTGATAGTTCCCAAGCTAACCACATATATGACCTGCGTTTGTGTAATCTCGAGCCCAAGGTTGAGCGCCTTAAGCCATCGGGTATACTGCGGGAATACGGTGTTGGCATGTGCGTTTAGGCAGCGTGTGTATGTCAATACTGTAGAGGCATTGATATGAGGCTCGAGGACATCTTCAACCAACGTCTAAAACCCATTTAAATTCATTAGCACGTCAGCGCTTTTTGAAGATGATACAGATGCTTAAAGCACGTTTGTGTCAGCTATACTCATCAGAACTCTGTCATAAGCGTTAATGTATAAATCTAACTGCGTATCGTGATTTTATGAGGCTATTTAAAAATCCCAATTCAATCTAAAGGAGGCTAGGTATGATTTCCGAACTATCTAAAACATCTGAGGTGCTAGAACGCCACAAGCGTGTCATGTTTCCCGCCGTCACGCCGCTGTTTGGCGATAATCCCATTGTGGTCGAACGAGCCAAAGACCAGTACATCTGGGACGTGGAAGGCAAGCGCTACCTCGACTTTTTTGGGGGCGTGTTAACTGTCTCGGTGGGTCACTGTAATGAAGAAGTGACTGCTAAAACCAACGAGCAGCTTTACAAAGCGCAACATACCTCTACGCTTTACGTCAATGAAGTCATGGTGCAGTTTGCTGAGAAACTTGCTGCCATCACCCCCGGGCGCTTGCAAAAGAGTTTTTTCACCAACAGTGGTTCAGAAGCCAACGAAACCGCCATTATGGCGGCGCGTTTGTACACAGGCAATCGGGATGTATTAGCTTTACGTCACGCCTACTCGGGGCGCACCATGCTCACCATGAGTTTAGCCGGGCAGGGTACTTGGCGAATGGGGCATGTTTTTGATGGCAACATTAAACACGTGCGCAATCCTTACGTTTACCGCGCGCCGTTTGGGTTAGATGAAGACAAAGTCATTGAACTTTGTGTGCAAGACCTCATCGAAACCATCGAAACCAGTACGGACGGACGCATTGCAGCGTTTATCGCTGAGCCTATTCAAGGCGCGGGTGGGTTTATTGTGGCACCGCACAAGTACTTTGAGCGCGTGCTGCCAATCGTTAAAGAAGCTGGTGGCGTGTTTATTTGTGACGAAGTGCAAACCGGGTGGGGGCGCACGGGTCATAAGATGTTTGGCATTGAACACTGGGGTGTTGAGCCGGACATCATGACCTTTGCGAAGGGCATCGCCAACGGTTCTCCTCTGGGTGCAACCATTGCCACGCCAGAAGTTGCCGATGCCGCCGTAGGAAAAATCACCTTTTCTACCTTTGGCGGGAATCCAGTTACGATGGCCACGGCACTTGCTACGGTGGATGTCATTGAAAGCAATAATTTGGTTGATAACGCTGCTGAGCGTGGCAGCGAGTTGCGGGCACGGCTCGAGGCTTTCAAAGACCGCTTTGACTTCATTGGTGACGTGCGCGGGATGGGACTCATGCAAGCTTTAGAGATTGTTCACCCGCACGACCAGTCACCTGATCCAGCCAAAACTAGCGCACTGGTCAGTGCTTGTCGCGATCACGGCTTACTCATTGGTAAAGGTGGGCTGTGGAATAACGTCACCCGCATTGCGCCGCCTCTCAACATTAGCCAAGCAGATGTGGAGACAGCAGGAAACTTGCTCGAGCGCTCCCTCTCCGCCATTGCCTAACAGCTAAGTTAATCCAACCACAATCAATCCTTAACGTAGGTGAGGTTTGCCGTTAACGCAACCTCGCCTGCTTGTGTTGGTGCAGCTTGTGTTTGGGCATGTGGATGCTAAACTAAACCATTACCCAAGGAGGTTATCAATTATGCGTGTAGGTCCACTAGGTATTTGGGAAATGTTGATTATTTTGGTTGTGGTGCTGCTTGTGTTTGGCCCCCGCCGTTTGCCAGAAATGGCCAAAGGCATGGGACAAGCCGTGCGCGAGTTTCGCAAAGGCATCCGTGACATGAAAGACGAAATTGAAAAAGAAGTTTCTGACGATGACAGTAAAAAGACCGTCAGCCAAAGTGCCAGCAGCCAAAGCAGCGAAAAGACTGAGGCAAAGTCAGCTTAAAACACATTGCTTTATAGCTTAGTTCAACTAAAACCTTAGGCATCTCAGCCGTCAACATATTGTCTATGAGCTGATGCATCTTATATTGACGCATTTAGTTATGTGTCGGATGCTGTTATCTAAATAAGCAAGGTTTATCCATCAATAATCATGAGATGGCAGGTTGATACTCAAGATTATTACGTGCTGTGGTGGGTTTTGGTTGCTAACACTATCAAGTTTTGAGACCATTAGCTGAGGTCAAATGTGGGTTGTGAATCTGAAGTGATGAACTCATGACGTTAATTGAACACCTCGCGGAACTTAGAACGCGCTTGTTTGTCAGCATTGTTGCCTGGATTGTGGCGGCTGGTATTGCGTTTGGGTTTCGCTTTAATTTACTGGAATGGTTGCGCGCGCCGTTACCCGACGGCTTTACCTTGAATGCGTTTGGGGTGCTCGAGCCTTTCCTCGTCAGCATGAACATCTCTGCCTTTTTTGGCGTGGTGCTAGCTGCTCCTGTTATTGGCGCGCAAGTTTGGTTGTTTATTGCACCTGCACTTTATACCGAAGAAAAACGCTGGGCCATACCATTTGTGTTTTTTACGGCTGGTGCATTCTCTACAGGCGTTATCTTTGCGCGCTATGTTGTGCTGCCCCTCGCACTCCCTATTTTGCTGGGCTTTTTGGGCAGCGAAGCCAATGTGCTTTTGTCTATTGGCGACTACATTTCTAAACTTATTTTGTATATGGCCGTGTTTGGCATCTTGTTTGAGATGCCGGTGCTGGCGTTTTTGCTAGCCCGACTGGGCTTCATTTACGCACCTATGATGCGCCAATATCGGCGTTATGCCATTGTGGGCGGCTGTGTGGCCGCAGCCGTGGTAACACCAACTGGCGACCCGTTTAATTTTGCGCTGGTAGCTGTGCCACTTGTGGTACTCTACGAACTCAGTATTCTAATTGTGCGTTTTTCCCAAAAGCGCCCCTTAGAACGCGCAGCAGACCCGCTGCCTCTGGAGGAATGATGAACGAGCGTATTGACGAGTTGCGCAGCCAAATTGACAGCCTCAACGTTGAGCTATTAGAGTTACTCTCGCAGCGTGCCAAAATTGCTGAAGATATTGGCGGCCTGCAAACCAGTAACGGCGAATCCCCTTACGACCCATTGCGCGAAGCGCAGATGCTAGAAACACTTACCAGCCTCAACAAGGGGCCGTTTAGCGACAGCACCATCAAGAGCTTGTTTAAGTCTATTTTTCAAGCCAGTATGCAGGTGGGCATTAAAGCGGACAAAGTTAAGTTTTTGACCTCCCGGCAAACTAGAGCTGAAGACACCATTGTGAACGTCGGTGATATTGCCATCGGGCAAGGTCAGTCACCTGTGCTGATTGCTGGACCCTGCGCGATTGAGTCCAAAAATCAAGTGGAGATGGTGGCTGAGCGGGTTGCTAGTCGGGGTGTGCGCCTGATGCGTGGTGGCGCGTACAAACCACGCAGTAATCCTTACTCGTTCCAAGGTCTAGGTGAAAAAGGCTTACGCATTGGGCGTGAAGCTTGCGACAAACACAACCTCAAGTTTGTCGCTGAAATTATGGATGCTGGCGACCTCGACATGTTCATTGAGTATGTGGACATGTTACAAATTGGCGCGCGCAACTCGCAAAATTTCACTTTGCTCAAAGCCATTGGCAAAACGACTAAACCTGTGCTGCTCAAGCGCGGTCTTAGTGGCACAATTGAAGAATGGGTGATGTCCGCTGAGTACCTGATGAGCGAAGGCAACACGAACATTATTTTGTGTGAACGCGGGATTCGCACCTATGAGAAGTATACCCGCAACACGCTTGATGTTTCCGCTGTAGCACTTGCTAAACTGGAAACTCACTTACCAGTTATTGTGGATGTGACTCACTCTGGCGGACGGCGCGACTTGTTAGTGCCACTTACCAAAGCAAGTCTTGCAGTTGGCGCAGACGGCATCATGATTGAAGTTCACCCCAACCCAGACGTGGCGCTGTCTGACAGTAAACAACAAGTTGACTTTGAGACGTTTGATGATTATTTGGATGCGACGGGGTATAGCAAAAAGCTTTCGCCAGAGCGCCATGAGGTGTACGGGTTTTAGACTTTTATCAGCAGTTGAGACATAGCATTTACGTCCATGTACAGGCTCGAGTTCATTAGGCTCGAGCTTTTTAACTGTCATCACGTTTTCTGCCCTTAGCGAACTGCTGCTCCCTTGAGGTATCGTTGATGTGCTGATTAGGTAAATAGCAACAGCACTCAAGCTAAAAAGGACATTAAGAAGTTGCTCGAGAAACTGTTTAGCTTCATCATCAAAGCGTCTAACTTGCAACCCGACTACACCGAACGGCGTTGTTTGGCGGTTACGCGGCAAGTTGGCGGCTGTGACCTGTGCGAAAAAGCTTGCCCGCACACCGCTATTACCATTAAACGCAAAGTTGAAATTGATGAAATTGACTGTACCGGGTGCGGCTTGTGTGTGCAAGTCTGCCCGTCCCAAGCACTTGAAGCCAAAGTGGCTTATCAAGCTGGTGCGCCCATTAAGTGCTCGCAAGTTAAAGGTTCCGCGCAGAGCGTGCAGTGTTTGACGCGGCTCGAGGCAAGTGACCTCGTGCGCCTTGCCAGCGGCCGCAAAACGCTTACTTTGGTACGTAATGAGTGTGATGGTTGTCCAGTTGGTTGTGCTGATGTGCCAAGTAGCCTAGACAAACTTGTTGACAAAGCTCACGTACTCGCCAAGCAACTTGGGCGTGATTTTGAGACCAAGATTATTCAAACCGACCACTACGACAGTACTGACAACCCAGATGCCATTAGCCGCCGCGACTTGTTACGCGGTGGTGTCAAAAGCTTACAACGTGGTGCTGCTGACGCGCTTATGCCACTTGATTTGCTCAACCCAGAAGATGAAGGCACGCCGCTACCTAGCGAGCACAATAAGCATTATCAGATTATTCAGATGTCCAAACCGGAACCCACAGACCTTGTGCCGTGGGTGTTACCGCGTGTGGCAGAGGGGTGTATTGTTTGCCCTATTTGCACCAAAGTGTGTCCAACGGATGTGTTCTCGAGGGTATTTGAACCAGCAGATGAAGGTGGCGGTAAAAGTTTGCGGCTCGAGCCCGACCGCTGTAACGGCTGTGATGCTTGTGTGAAATCCTGTCCAGTCAAAGTCATCAGCATGGACGACCAAGTTACCTGGGCGGAGCTTTCGGGTGGCTCACAAGAGGTTTACCGTAAAAACGACAAAGACAGTTCCTTGTCTGCGGCGGTGTCGCGCAAGCCGGGACGGTTAACGCCCAGTCAAACCTCAAGCCAGACTGCATCTACAAAGGTCAGCATGACAATTCCCTCAGAAGAGTCATCTGATGAAACCGCATCACACGTATCTGACGCACAAACTGGTGATGATGACGCCATCACAAGCAATACGGGTAATGCGCCGTCAGAACAATCAGATGCGGCTCGAGGCTGATTTTAGAATCTCGTTTGAGGGTTGATGTTGTTTAGTCAGAAGGTTGTCTCAAAAAACGGTTTTTGAGCTGTTGGACTTCAGAAAGGTTAAGCAGCAATGCAAATATTCCATAACACCCAAGTCCAATACAGCCACCCAAACCGACCCGCAACACAATCTGGAGCCAGCTTTTAGCATCGGGTAGATTTATGATGAGCCCCCAGGTGATGAACGCAGCAGCGCTAGCTGCTAGCCAAACCCGTGCAGCGTGGCGGGTGAAGGTAAGTAGCTCGAGCCTCTCGGTGCGCCTAAGCCAAAGCAGTAAAGTTGCAAGTTGGAGCCAATTGACGAGCGCAGTCGTAACAGATAACCCTGCGATGCCTAAACCGGGAACCAACAACGCATAAAGCACTGCACTCAAGCCCATAAACCCCACGCTGATGGCGATAACAGTACGCACTTGCTTGCGGATGTAAAACGGACGTAAAAGCAAGTTGTTTAAGCCCAACGGAAAAATGGCCAGTCCCAATGGCACAACAGCCAAAATGGTGTATTGAATCGTCTGGCTTTGTCCACTTGCCAGCCGAATATCCCAAATCGTGCGCACGGCGGGTTCAGCTAATACCAGCATCAACAACCCTACAGGCGCGGTTAAAAAGCTGATGAGCTTGCAGCCGCTGAGTAAGGTGCTGGCAAAGTTATCTGGCGCGTGGGTGGCCTGCTGGCTGAGCCTCGAGTAAAACGCTAGCGCTGGCGACACACTAAATAATCCCAACGCTAAACTCACTAATAAATTGGCGTTTTCGTAAGCGGTGACGCTCCCTGCAGGTAACAAACTCAGTTGATAATTCGCCACCACGTTGAGCACTTGGCGCGCGCCGGTTGTGAGCGCAAACGGTGCCATCAGTAGTAAAACATCAAGTAGTTGAGGATGCCAGAGCTGCCAACGTGTTGGGATGAGTCTGTGACGCCACAAACTTGGTAGTTGCACAAGGAGTTGTAACAGCCCCCCAGCAACCACGCTTAAGGCTAGCGCGTGAACATTGGCAGGGAACAAAAGCATTCCCAAAATAACGGCGATGTTGAGGGCAACCGGAGCCCATGCAGGCGCAAAAAAACGTTCTTCAGCGTTGAGGACGCCCATCGCTAAAGCAGCCAGTGAGATGGCAAATAAAACAGGAAAGGTGAGGCGGGTAAGTTGGACGGCTAGGGTGACGTTGACGCTCGAGCCCTCTGCCAACATCAAATCTACTAGCCACGGCGCAGCGTAAAGGGCCAGCACCAAAAGCAAACTGTTGATGATGGCTAACGAAACCGTTAATGCTGCAGTGAGTTTTTTGGCGTCGTCCCCTTTGAGCGAGGCATAAACCGGCACAAAAGAGTTGGTCAGTGCGCCTTCCGCTAAAAGTTCGCGGAACAAGTTGGGGATTTTCCACGCCACCAAAAACGCATCTGTCATAGTGACTGGAAAAAGCTGCAAAAGTAACGAGGTACGCACCAAGCCAGACACCCGGCTCGCCAGCGTGCCAATCATCAGCGTAATGGCATTACGAGTAACGGCTGGGCGAGTAACGGCTGGGCGAGTAGTACCTTGAGGTTGATCTGGTGACGGTATTGCTACGTCAGATGTCGCTAGCTCAGGTGTTTCACTGGAGGATGTATCTTCAGAAAAAGGCTGCTCAGACGGCATACTTAGGTATTATTATCAGAGGTATTATTATCAGGAGTTGTCTGAGTGCTGACAGGTGTGGACTGCTGGGCATCTGGCGCTGTTTGGGTCAAGGCGGACATTACCTTTGTTAAGGAACCTGAAGGTGATGACGTTGATTTTTGTGAC
>JBCCOX010000103.1:0-10528 GCA_039025155.1 Deinococcota bacterium
CGAAAGCACGGCTTGCCCGAAGCTGTAAGAACCGAGCATCACCACACATAACACAAGCAAACGCAATACCTTCATAAGCAATCTCCCTCGCAATGATAAATGTACTGCTGTGTTGCGGTTATCCCTAGACTTCCACACTCGAAAGCCTTGTTGAGTGTACGCTGAATCACATTTATTTTCAAGTAGTTCTATCAACAGCGAGTTAATCTTAAGAGAATAGCTTTGTGTTCAAGATAGTAGTGGAATAGGCAAAGATAAAGGCAGATTAGGATGTGTAAGGTCACGCGCTAGGCTTAGGTATACTCTGAATGTGTACAAATTGCTGCTATGGCAAGCGCCTCACTTTAAAGTGCGTATGCTCGCCTACTCTTCCCAAGGTCTTCTCATGACGCAATATTCAATAGCAGCTAGTGTGAAAGTTAGGCTATGAGCAAACAACCTCACATAATTATTTTTAACCCCGACCAGTGGCGTGGTGACGTGCTGGGGCATCTTGGCAATGAAGCCGCAGTTACCCCAACACTCGACACCTGGATTCAAGAAGATGCTGTGTCATTCAGCAACGCTTTTTGCCAAAATCCGGTTTGTACGCCCAGCCGATGCTCATTCATGACCGGCTGGTATCCGCACGTACGCGGACATCGCAGCCTCTATCACATGCTAAGACCCGACGAGCCCTGCCTTCTCAAAATTTTGAAGGACAATGGCTACTTCGTGTGGTGGGGTGGTAAAAACGACTTGGTGCCGGGTCAACACGGGCTTGATGCTTACTGCCACGTCCATTACCAGCCTGAGCGCCTACCGCGTGCAGAAACAAACCTCCATGCTGCTGATGACTGGCGCGGTAGCCCAGATGGGGATAATTATTACTCTTTTTACGCAGGTAACTTGGGGGCTGAACCCGATGGTAGCCCCTACTATGACCGCGATTGGGCAAACGTTTATGGGGCAGTAAAACAAATTCAAAATGCACCTGATGACCAACCTCTATGTATCTTTTTAGCGTTGGGGTATCCGCATCCGCCTTATGGGGTGGAAGAGCCGTACTTTAGTCAAATTGACCGTAGCAAGCTGCCACCACGGCTCAAAGCGTCTCTCGTAGGACCAGATAAGCCGTCTATTCTTAGTGGTATCCGCGAGGGACAAAGCCTAGAAAACTGGACGGAAGATCGCTGGGATGCGTTACGCGCCACTTATTACGGGATGTGCGCGCGGGTAGATCAGCAATTTGCACTGGTGCTAAACGCCCTGCGAGACAAGGGGATTTACAATGACACCGCCGTATTTTTCTTCTCTGACCACGGCGACTACACCGGAGATTATGGCCTTGTGGAGAAAACACAAAATACCTTCGAGGATTGCCTCACCAAGGTGCCTTTTCTGGTCAAGCCACCTGCCTCCGTGCCAGTCAAACCAGGGGTAAACAACGCTCTTGTCGAACTCATTGACATGCCAGTGACTGTTTTTGAGCTTACTGGCATTGAACCGGGCTACAGCCACTTCGGGCGTTCGCTCATTCCCTTACTCACCGGAGAAACCACAAACCAACGCGAATATGTTTTTTGTGAAGGTGGCAGACGTTACGGCGAAACCCATTGTATGGAGAGCGAAGCCAATCCAACTGAGGAGATGCTTTACTGGCCGCGCCTTAAACTGCAACTGTCAGACGAAGCACCTTGGCACGGTAAGGGCATTATGTGTCGTAGTAAGAACTTCAAGTATGTGCGCCGTCTTTACGAAGAAGATGAGTTTTACGACCTGCGGCATGACCCCGGAGAACTACACAACCGTATCAACGACGCTGCTTGTGCTGTAGAAATCCATAAGCTTAAAGAGGCACTACTTACCTTCTTGCTCGAGACCAACGATGTCGTGCCCCACGATATCGACCAGCGCAATGCGGCACCAGTTAGCTTTTCACCCGAGCTTTTATAGACTTTTCCTACTTGCTAGCCACCGTTCATCTCATGAGATATCAACGCTGTTCCAACCATGCCAGTACATCTGCTGCATTCTGGTCAGGTGGAAACACTGGATAAAACACCTTCACAATCTGCTTACCCTGCGCAATCAACGTAAGCCGCTTATAAAGCTCCATGGTCTCTACTGAAAACGTTGGGAGTGATAGCGCGTGTTTAAGCTGTAACTGCGTGTCGCTTAGTAGTTCATAAGGCAAGTGCAAACGCGCTTTTGCTTCTTGTTGATACGCCGTTGACTGTGTGCTGAGGCCAACAACCTGCGCGTCATGCTGCTGCAAATCCGCGTAATGATCGCGAAAACTACATGATTGAGGTGTACACCCGCGTGCGCCCGGAATAGCTTCCCAACCATCTGGTAGGGGAACATCTGGTCTGCCCGTCATAGGGTAAACATATATAACCAGATAACCCTCAAACGTATTGAGGTGATGCAACTCGTCATCTGTTCCGGGTAACGAGATGTCTGGCAGGGTCATGCCTAGCAGATGATTAGCAGCGCCGTCATCTTGAGGGACAGGGAGGTCTTTGGGAAGGTTGGTCAATGACATAAATTGCGTACCTCCAAAGTAACAGTTATACAATTTACGTAAATTGTATTGCGTTTTATCATTTTCGTGAAACTAACATGAGTATAGTTTAAAGTTTTTCGTACAAGGTAGAAGGTAATTTTTGCTTTTCATCTTCACTAAATTCAGGGACTGTGTAATAGTATCTCAGATCCTCAAAGGGACTTTGAAGCAGCCCAAACTTTCCGTTCTCCACAAAGAAAAGTGGATTAATATCTTTCCTTACAGTGTCAGCGAACCAATTTGCAGCTTTAGTAGCCTCCGTCACCCAATAATAACACTGGTCTAACCACGCTTCGTAAAGTTTCACGTCTCTATCGTAGTTTTCGTTAAAGCCATATGCTTTGTAGAATGGAACTACACGAAGTCGATCCCCCTCTCTCTCACAATGCTTGCGAAATTCTTCGGCTGCACGATGCAGTAATATTGCCAAAGTTAAACTGGCGTTTTTTAGTTCTTCAAGTTCACTTGGCCAAATCGCTGCTCTAACTTTTTGTAGATGTTCAAAAAGTTGAGCCGGGAAATCTGCATCCCAGTATGGAATCGAAGATAAAGCCCAACTCGTCCAGTTTTTCCAATTAAGGAGTTCACAGGCTTCAACAGTAGCATCAATGATGTGAGTGACAACTAGTTTACTAGCTTGTGCTTGTAAGTCCTCAGTAGTGCTTAAGGTCTCACGAACCCACAGTTCATGTTCAGATTTTACCTGATGAAGCTTTTCAATTGGCCAATCCACTTCATTTTTGTCGATAATAGTGTGATCTGTCGGGCAGAGTAAAATCAAATTGTGGTAACTATTTCGTTCATCGGGTGAAAGAATACTTGACCCTCTTGGAGCATCCGTCTTTTCACCTACAATATGCGCCATTTGACCCAGAGTGAACTCGCTACCTACTGCTGAGCTATCCTGTGTGAGTTCTGTTTTACAGATCGAGCACCTGTTACCTGATCGCCCCCAAAGAAGTTTTATATCTTTCTGACTGACTGCCATAGAAACAAACTGCCCTCTCTAAAAACCACCATGCTCATTTACAAAACTTAATACTTCTTCCTCATATCCCATAAAATTAGCACAACCATGCCGCGTCACTACGATTGCTCCACAGGCATTCCCCATACGCGCACTTTTGTAGTAATCCCAGCCGTTTAAGCGTCCGTAAATAAACCCTGCTGCAAACGCATCCCCGGCACCAAGCACGTTGTAGATCTCTACTGGGAAGCCTGGAACCGTGACAACCTCACCTGAACGCAGATGAACGGTTGCTCCTTGACTGCCGCGTTTTACCACAAGGGCTTCGGGACCATTGGGAACCGCTAAAATGGCAGCAATATTATCTTCTAAATTGCCACGAATGGTGGGCGCACTAATTTGCTGGTCGCGAATTTCGATGTCTTCTGGATTGGTGAGCATAGCTGCGTTAATTTCTTCTTCAGTACCTAGGGCAACGTCTATCATTGGCAAAAGTGCGCGCACGTTCACGCCAAACGCGCGTGGGTCATGCCATTGGTCAGCGCGAAAATCAAAGTCAAAAAAGACGGTTGTGTTACTGGCTCGAGCTTGCTCAACAGCAAAAAAAGAGGCGCTGCGGCTGGGTTCTAAGGCAAGATTCGTACCAGCTAGCTCGAGCGCCTTCGCCTCGGCAATCGGCGCAATCAGCACGTCATCAATCGTCAGTTGCATATCCGCTGCCGCGTGGCGGTAGTAAACTAGCGGAAAGGTATCTGGCGGTTCAATGCCAAGCACTACAGCACTACTGCGGGCATCTGGCTTAACCGGAATATAGTCGGTAATGATGCCCTCAGCATCCAAAAACGCTTTGATAAAATCACCAACTTTGTCCTGACCAATAGCGGTGAGTAGCGCCGTCTTAAGTCCCAAACGGCACGCGCCCACCGCGATGTTGGTAGGACTTCCGCCCACATAGGCTGCAAAACTGGTGATGTCTTCAAAGGGGCTGCCAACATCGTTACTGTAGAGGTCGATAGAGGAACGGCCCATGGTGATGAGGTCGATGCTTTGCGTAGTGGCGTGAGACATGAGCAGCTCCTTAATTAAAGCGTCATCTTGCTGAAATCAATCTGACAACATCAGCGTGGATAGTTGCAGCGTTGCGCGTGTAGCTGACGCTTATTATAGGTTATCTATCTTTACTCACGTGCTAATAGTGCAACTACCTTGACATAACGTGCCAACCGAGGACAGGTTAGCGTTATACACTCGTTTGGCTCGAGCCTGACTGAGCTGGGGCTGGTAACGCAGGATTGCTCTGAGGTAGTTGCTGAACGGCTAAGCGTTTTTCTTATTTCTCTTCAGCAGCAAGTCCAAAGTGCTGCAGTTGATAAATAGCACCACCCGTTGCCACACAAATGACCAACGTACTCAAGCCAATACGAAGATGCCAAGGAATACGCGCTTCAATAAGCAGCAAATCCAAGGGGTTTTCCAAGTAACCCCACAAAAATGCCGGGAACGATACAGCCGCAAGCGCACCTGCCAGCGCACTGGTCACAATAATCAGAGGCCGTGCTAGCACTGTAAAGGCAATCCCGCAAGCAACCGCCAACAACCCTACAGATACCCAAGCCGTTTCAAACAGCCCATGAGCCCACCAAACCCCCAGCGTTGTCCCGGCTGTAAATAAGGTGACGCCATACAAAAGCCAGCTTGCCACAGCAAACAATGACGCTGCACAGACCGCCGAAAGCACCGCCCACTGCTCATGCGGCACACTGACAAACCAGTTGGATAAGACTTGGCTGTAGAGGCTAAAGCCTCCTTGAAAGCCCAAAAAGGCACTTGTAGCCAGCAGCATCACCTTAGTGAGCGGATAGCCCACAAAGATCATCGTCACGCCGAGCATACTGATGAGCCAGAGGAGTAACTCTTGATTCATAACAGCTTGCATAACACGATTAAAAAGATGCCATCAAAGGGTACACGCCAGCTTTTAAACATAAACTCCATGCTGATGCCATTAACATCTCGCTAAGATGACGCTATGCTCTCAGCTAGCGTTACATCTATGCCAGCTTGGGCCAAACTGCGACGAATGCCCTGCGCGTCAATGCCAAACTCTTCGTATTGCGCAGCGGGGTTGCCGTGTGGGATGACGCTATCTGGTAAACCAAGCCGCACAAGGGGAAGCTCAAGCCCTAAATCTTTTAGTGTTTCTGCCACGGCTGACCCGAGCCCACCTTGTCGTACGTGATCTTCAACGGTAATGAGCACGCGGTTTGTTTGCGCGAGGTCAACGAGCATGGCTTCGTCGAGAGGTTTAATAAAACGCGCGTTGACGACCCCTACCTGTGGCAAGCCTTCCGCCGCTGCTAATGCTTGCTCGATGGTTGGACCAACCGCCAAAATCATGGCGTCAGCACCCTCTTTGAGCAGCTCCCAACTGCCCCAAGCTAAATCTTCCCACGTGTCCACAGACGATGACGATGGCTCTGGTGCAGTGGTTTTACCACGCGGCCAGCGAATGGCTTTGGGGCCGGGTTGGTCAAGGGCTGTTTTAAGAAGGGCCTGCAGCTCGTTGGTGTCTTTGGGCATGGCGATGGACATGTTAGGGAGCGCCCGTAAATACGCCATGTCAAAAATACCTTGATGAGTTGCACCATCGCCGCCAACCAACCCAGCGCGGTCAATGGCAAACAACACATCGAGGTTCTCGAGGCAGACATCATGAATCACCTGGTCATAGGCGCGTTGTAAAAAGGTGCTGTAGATGGCCACAACTGGTTTTTCACCGCGCAGTGCCAGACCCGCCGCCGTGGTAACGCAGACATCTTCAGCAATGCCAACATCCAGATAACGCTTGGGATGGGTTTTGCTGTAGCCTACCAAGCCGCTTCCTTCACGCATCGCCGGGGTAATGACCCAAACGCGGTCGTCCTGAGTTGCTAGTTCAGTAATCGCGTCCCCAAAAGCGTTCGACCATGTATACCCTTTGCCTGTTTTCACAGGTTTGTCAGCATCAAATTTAGGGGGGCCGTGCCAGTAGATGGGGTCAGACTCAGCAATTTTGTAGCCTTTGCCTTTGGTGGTGACAATGTGAAGCATGGTTGGCCCCGTAAGCTGCCGCGCATGACTCAAATAGTAGACAAGCTGGTCAATGTCGTGCCCATCAATAGGTCCCACGTAACGTACACCCATCGCGTGAAACGGGTTGGCACTAGCAGGGTCCAAAAAGCGCCGGGTAGCTTGTTTAGCGCGGCTAGTAATTTCAACAAGCGGATGCCAAATGCGCTCGAGCAAAGCTCTTCCGCGCGCTTCTGCATTTCGGTACCAAGGTTGCACTTGCAGAGTGTTCAAGTAGTGGTTGAGCGCGCCTACGTTTTCACTAATGGACATTTCGTTGTCGTTTAAGACAATCGTCATCTTGGGTTTCACATGACCAATTTGGTTGAGCGCAGCCAGTGCCAAGCCGCCGGTGAGTGCGCCATCGCCAATGACTGCTACGACATCGTAATCATCTTGCCGAGCGTCACGGGCAAGTGCCATGCCAAAGGACGCAGCTAAGCTGGTGCTGGCATGCCCCACGGTCAGGGCATCATCAGGCGATTCACTGGTGGCCGTAAAGCCAGCTAGGCCGCCCGGTTTACGAATTGTGTCAATAAGATGCCTGCGCCCGGTAATCATTTTGTGGCCGTAGGTTTGATGACCAACATCCCAAACAATACGGTCGCGGCTACTCTCATACAAACTGTGCAAGGCTACGGTGAGTTCAACCGCACCTAAGCTCGAGGCTAAATGCCCACCACCCAGCGCGCACACACGGATAATCTCACTGCGCAGTTCGTCTGCAAGTTGATGCAACTCGTCCCGCGACAGCTCGCTAACGTCTGCTGAACTGTTGACCCGCTCGAGCACCGACTGCCCCAGAGTTGCTGTCACGAGCTTATCAGCAGGTGTTATGTCATCTGTCGTTAGATTTTCATTTGTTGTTGGGTTGTCAGTAGCTGCGCTGGACGTTGTTATGGCTGTTGCGCTGAGCTGTTCTGGTGAGGTCGTCTTAACAGGATCGTTCATAAAATGACCCCCATTGTACCCTTTGTGTCGCCATTTCTGTACCAAGAAGCACGATTGTTAGTCTGTCTTGTCACATCTGAATGAGGCATGTACTAGTTTACTCAGAGCATTTTGAGCGTCTCTGTAGGGTTCAGCGCTGTTTTCTGAGCTGCAGATTCATCCTGCGTTCATATCTGAACACGCGCTTGTGGAGTTTATTTCTACATCAAACCTCAATGTTCAGTAACTATATCTGAGAATCTAATACACATATCCAAACATCAATCATTGAGGTTATGTTGATGTTGAATAGCAATTTGATGGGGGCTGTTACAGGTCATCAATGTGCAAGATGCATGTCAAGCAAGGCGGATGGGAGATTATCTCAATACCAGCTTATGTGGTCGTCAATAGTGACGTTAAATAACCTGAGTTCGATGTTTTCAAGTAATCAGCAATGCGTCTCTGACACATATCACGATGTGGTTGTAAAAACCATCAGCTCTTGAACGTGTAGCATTTAGGTTACATAGGTTATTTTTGGCGCATTTCAGAACATGATTTCTTTGATAGTCCTACAAAACATGTCTCTGACATACATTAACTCCGAACTCAGGTTAAACAGTGACGTTGTTAAGTACACATTAGACACCCCGCGTAGAGATGTTAATAAAAATCTCCGCAGCAAGCCACGGAGTATTTTAAATCATCTTATAAGTTCGCTTAATGCCTTCTTATTTTGATACTTCGCATTCATGAATCAAGCTTAGGGGATTCGCCAAAGTTTGATTAAAACCCAAATCCAATTAAAACAACGACACAGTACGCAGGTCAAAGTTAGTATCAGTTAAGACAAAGCCAACGTCATTACGCACTTCGCCGACGTAGGGCGCAAACCAAATTTCTTGCTCGAGCACTTCGAGGGCGTTACCCTCGTCATCAAAACTGCGGCTTTCAAAGTCAATCACAAACACATCAAACGTACCCGCTTCAACCGTCACTTGACGCAGGTCAATAACGTTGTACTGATAGTCAATTAAAAGCGTGCGAAACTGGTCTTCTGGGCGAGCTTCTGGAAAGTACACGGTTGCCTGCGTTGAGCCGCCCCACGACGCCCCTAGTCCCAGCGCATTTTCCGCTGGTAGTTCTTGAACCGGCGGGTTAAACGAAATCACCGCACCCGGGCGCGTTTCGCGGTAGGTAAACACACCGTCTGAGCGGTAGTCTTTGTAAGCAAAAGCGTCAATACCACGGCCAACTAAACGCCACGCAATTAAGCGCCGCCCTTCAACCAAACTTGGACCTTCTACCCGCAAGACAGCAGGCATACTATCCACTCGTTCGCCAGCAGGCAAATATTGCCACAGTGCGCCCGTTTCACGCGGATAAAAACTGGTCTCTGCGGCAAGTTGTTCAATTTGAACGCGGTCCGGGTTAGAGCTGGGCGCACAGGCTGCCAACCCCAAGCACACCATTACACAAGCAAGCTTTACCCTAGCTAAGCTAGACCAGCCCGCCCCTAGCTGTGTCCGAATATGGTTTGATCTTAGCTTTGATGTCATTAGTACTTATCATAAAGTAGAGACTTGAGGCACGCTTGTGATTTTTATTGCTTAGCTTGTCTCATCACTTTAATTGATATGTTAGGCATTTCCATCTGGAGTTGCTCCAGCAACTTCAGATGCGAGCTATGCGAGTTGAAACAAACCCACTCAGTGTGGGGGAACGTATCCCGGAACCGCTAGTTGATGAAAGCCACTGACTCTTTTGGCTAACGACTTTGATGCATGTTTGCCTGTGACCACTCGAGCCCCGCTAAGTTGAGCTGCGTCTTATATGGATTTCTACGGATTTCTATGGATTCCTGCATACTCCCTGCAAAGTTTGATGCCGTCATCAGCTACATCCGTGGCTATTTCTACGCTTACCATGCGGGTTAATTCGTTAACTGGACAGCGTATTCGTCTGTGCATCATCCAAACTTGGCAAGCTCGCATAGACATCTTCTAGGGCATCGAGTTCAAACATCACATCTTGTAACTCTCTGGCGTTAGACGCGCCAATATCAATCCGTGCAGCATCCCCTAAAATCTGATAGCTCTTGTGACGCAAGGTGACAAGTTGGGCTAACAAGTCGCGTAATTCGGTTTCAATGTCATGAGCTTGATGCTCGAGCTTAGCTCGAGCATCAACTGAATCACTAGTAGATGCCTTTTTGTCACGGGTAAGGCGTTGCAGATAAGCAATAAGCTGGCTACCGTGTCTCGCTCTGGGTAACGCACGCGAGAGGATACCCTCAACCCGGGCAGCCATGTCTGCCAAGTTGTGGCGCAACGACGGCGGCGCGTTATCTAGTTGACTGCGAATGTCGTTCAAACAGCCGAGCGCTTCGTACATGATGCCCCGGTAAGGATCAGCCAAAGCTGATAGCGTCTGCGCAGAGAGTTTGGACTTACCCAAAGCCGCCTCACGGCTACGCTTTAGGCCGCTGCCAATTGCCCACACACCTAGGCTGATGAGCCCAATAAGTAGTAAAAAAAATACCCCGATTGGCACGCTGTTATCCTAGCACGGGCGTGCAAACAGTACAGGTTTTGACGTTGGCGCTCACATCACTTAAGCCCACAAAAAACCCTCTAGCACTAGACTAGAGGGACATAAATTGGCTCGGCGGGTAGGATTCGAACCTACGACCGATCGGTTAACAGCCGATTGCTCTACCACTGAGCTACCGCCGATTACAAGCTTAGCAAAGCCAACAAGGATTCTAACAGGCCTTGTGCAATTTGACAACCCCCTGACGAGCAAGCGAGCAATTCGAGATCAGGATGACAAGCGCGTCCTAGACACAACGAAAAACCGTCAAAATCAAATTTTGCTGATGGATTTTCGTGTCATACCAAATCTGGTTGATTCCCGAAGGGATCAACCCCTGCCAGAGCAGGTAAGATAAGCTACGAAATCCGCGCTGGACA
>JBCCOX010000104.1:0-10507 GCA_039025155.1 Deinococcota bacterium
GGTTTGGCTGCTGGCTGTTTGTAAGTTTTGGACGATCTCGAGCGTAACCTGTTCAGCCTCACTGGCGTTTAAACTGCGGCTGTTGGTGAGGATGTAAAACCCCGGCGCGTCTGCTTTTAGTTCTGTTGCCAACACGTCCACCGACCAAGTCGTGAGGACAGCGGTGTCGTAGACAGTTTGTGTGCCTGTGGGATCGTCGTCTAGAACGACGAGTTTTGTTTGCTGTTGAGCTAGTAAATCACGAATGTCTGGTCGTACATCTTGTGGCCAGACTGGCGGCAGATGTCCTAAGGTGTGAACATCCTGTATCGTTTCAGCTTCATTAAGCGTGGAATTCACAGACATCTTCCCACGATGCTAGGTATGGATAAGGTACGAATCTTAGCTGACTTCCTCACAATGCGTCTAGCATAGCAAGATAATCACTAGAAATGTATTAGAAGTTGCTAAGTTTGTGCAGATGGTGGCATTGACGTTGCCTGCAGGGGCAATAATGATCTTGCATCATATTCATAATGAGTTAATGAGAAACCTCCGCCAATATACTTTTCCTAAGCCCTCAACACTGTCTCGTTTGACAACCTCAATACTTGAGTCTTATTCGTTGTACACCACTAGTTGATGATACTTTAGTATCAGGTTGAGTATAAGCTCGAGATGTTTAACAAATCATCTACCTGAATAAGCTGCTTAGTCTCTAAAGATTGATTGGCTGCGATGCCCAATAGAATCGAAGCAGCACCGTCTATATGAGATGCAGCGCGGTTGAACTTGTCTGCGGGTGGGTTGGGGTGAAAGATTTGCTCGAGCATCACCGGGTCAGCCCCACCGTGACCCCCCTCGCCAACAGGAATCTCCACTTCGTAAGGGGCTTGGAACATGGGGAACACGGTTAGGCTGGTTTGTTTGAAACTTCCTTTGCTGGCAGTAACGCTGCGTTCAGCGTCACTTTTAAGGTGTTCAACTGATTCGATAACCTCGAGCTCTACCCGACCTTTGTCTCCAGTAATGGCAACTTTCATGCCTTCCCAAGGACTAAACGCAACTAGGTTGTACGAAAGTAGCGCGTTGTTACGGTAGCGCGCGGTGACGTTTAAAGTGTCTTCGATAGTAATCGGCTCACCAAAAACATTGCGGTCGCGTAGGTAGCCTGTTTCTGTTTCGGCATCCAAATATAAACCCTTCATGGCCGCGTTTTGATCTAGAAAGAGGGCAAAGGGATCGTTTTGTGCGTCAGCCTTGCCAGTGTAGCGTGTGTAGGGGTAGGTTTTGCCTCGAGCCGCTGCATTGTCTTTGCCATAAAAAAGTAAGTCGCCCATCGCGAAAACCTCTTTGGGATAAGATGCCAACCACCAGTTCACAAGATCAAAATGATGGGTTGCTTTGTGAACTAGTAACCCACCCGAGTTGTGCTTTTCGCGGTGCCAACGGCGAAAATAGTCAGCGCCATGACTTGTATCGAGTACCCACATAAAGTTGACGCTTAGCGGTCTACCAATCGTGCCGGTCGTAATTACCTCACGCACTTGGGTATAGGCAGGTGCGTAACGGTAGTTAAAGGTGACCCGCAGTGACTGACCTGTTTGCTTGATGGCGTCAAAGATGGCTCTTGCTTTGACTTCATCCGTCGTCATCGGTTTTTCGCTAATGACATCACAGCCCAGCTCCATCGCCCGGATGATGTAGCTGTGGTGGGTGGCGTCTACCGTGGTGACAATGACAACATCCGGCTTGGTGTCCGAAATCATCTGGTCAAAGTTTGTTGCTGGATATGTTGGCAGTTCAGGATGCCCGTGTGCCCCAAGTTGCTGGTTGTACCAATCCATCCGAACTTGGCTGAGGTCGCACAAGCCCACTAAACTTGCGTGTTCAGCGAATGTTTGAGTGATGGCGTTTACAAACATACCCGCCCGACTACCTGTGCCTACAACTGCATAGCGTTTCATATATCCCAGCCTATAAGACAGTTAGAAGGATGTAAACTCACCCCTTGGATCAAACGGATTGTATGCTTCACAGACAATCGTCAGCATCAAATACCATCAAAAGATAGGTAGCAGAAGACGTGTGGACGGATGTCCTAGATATTCCTCAGCCTCGACCGAGTAGGGGCATCGCGGTTGCCATCACGGTCATAAATTGCACGTTGGCAGTGAGTGGCAAGCTAGCCATGTGAACGACGGCATCTGCCACGTGTTGTACGTCCATCATCGGTTCAGCCATCATTGTTCCGTTCGCTTGTAGCGTGCCTGTTTTCATTTTTTCAGCGAGGTCAGTCTCAGCATTGCCAATATCAATCTGTCCGCAGGCGATATTGTACTTGCGGCCGTCTAGCGACGTGGACTTGGTGAGTCCGGTCATGGCGTGTTTGCTAGCCGTGTAGGGCGCAGAATTGGGGCGCGGGGCATAGGCTGAAATAGACCCGTTGTTGATGATGCGCCCGCCCATCGGCGTCTGCTGTTTCATCACTCTAAATGCGTGTTGGGTACACAAAAACGCACCCGTGAGGTTGACGCTAACAACGTTTTGCCAGTCTTCAAAGCTGAGGTCTTCAAGCGGGATGGCAGGAGCATTCACGCCAGCGTTGTTGAAAAGTAAATCAAGTCGTCCGTAGGTTTGTTGGGTTTGTGTGAAGAGGTTTTGGACAGACTCTGGTTGACTCACATCGGTAGGAACGACGAGGCTAGTGCCGTTAGGTGCGGTGTCTGCAGTTTGTTGGAGAGGGTTTTGCCGCCGCCCGGCGAGGACAACGCTGTAACCGTGCTCGAGCAAGCTTACAGCTACCGCCCGCCCAATCCCCGAACCTGCGCCTGTCACAATAGCAACTTTAGAAGATGATGTCATAAGCCTCAGCATAGCTTAGTGCCGTGAGTGGGCCCAATTTGGGGTACTGTCAGCTTATGGTTGAAACGCAATCATCCCGAAGTCACGTTGATGTTGTGTCTGCGCTGCTCGCGTGGGGTGGGGGTGAGGTTATCCACCAGTTACACGGCGGACACCGCAATCTGGCGTTTTTAGTGCATGTTAAAGGTCATCTTAGAGTTATAAAAAGCACGCGCCGTTCAAAAGCTGCATTGCAGTGGTTGACGCCTGTGTATGAAGTTGCTGAGCAGGTTGGTTTAGTCGTGCCTAGGCTTATCCTAAGTCAACGGGGAACGTTGATTGAGCAAGGTTGGACGCTTGAGATATTTCTCGAGGGTGAACCTGCCCAGCCTAAACATCTTGCTGAGCTAGCATCCTTGATGAGACGATTTCATGAGTTGACAGCTAGTCTGCCACAACGACCCGGGTTTGGCTCGAGCCAGCAACTTCTACATCAATCAAAAGGCGGCGACGTTGATTTAACCGCTATGCCAGAAAACTTGGTTGACATTTGCCGGAACCACTGGCGCGCGTTTTCAGATCGTCCTCAAGCAGGTGTTCACGGCGACCTCAACCTCAGTAACATCTTGGTTACAGCTGATGGCAAGTTAGCGCTTGTTGATTGGGATGAAGCTCGACGTGACCTGACCTGTTTTGATGAGCTAGTGCTTCAGCGACAGCAAGGGAAAGCCTTGTCTGCCGCTGAAGTTGCTTTGCTAGATGCTTGGGAAGTGGCTGTTTCGTGGCACGTGGAACCTGAGTACGCACGGCAAGTGAGTCAGCGTCTTCACTAAAGTTAGTAGGCAGGTGATGTCGTTGCGGACTGCTGGACTTGCTGTGCTGGTGATGCCATCAAAATAGGTCGTAAATTCCGTAACCGCAGTGCGTTACCCACGACAAATACATCTGAAAGTCCCATAGCTGCGGCCGCCAGCATAGGCGAAAAGAGCACGCCAAAGGCTGGGAAGAATACCCCTGCAGCCACCGGAATCAGCAGCACGTTGTAAAAGAAGGCCCAAAAGTAATTTTGTTTGATGTTGGCTAGCGTCCGTTTGGAAATGTCTAGCGCGTTTACCACGCCGCGCAAATCACCGGACATAAGCACTACGTCGGCACTTTCCATGGCAATGTCTGTACCTGTGCCGATAGCCAAGCTGGTGTCTGCTTGGGCGAGCGCGGGTGCGTCGTTAATGCCGTCACCAATGAAGGCAACCTTGCTGTTTTGCTGTAAGGACTTGACAGCATCGGCTTTGCCCGCGGGCAATACGCCAGCTAGCACCTGGTCGATGCCCAGCTCGAGCCCCACCGCGCCCGCTGTCACAGCGTTGTCCCCGGTAATCATTGCCACCTTATAACCGTGTTTGTGTAAGTGACTAACAACCTCGTAACTTTCGGGTTTGAGGCGGTCAGCCACGGCAAGTACAGCCACAAGTTGACCATCAACAGCTACATACAGTGCGGTTTTGCCTGCTTGTTGAGCCTGCTCGAGAGACGCTTCCAAAGCTTTTGTCGTCACGCTACTATCTGCTATTAAACGGGCGTTGCCGATGATGACGCTGCGCCCATCAACAATGCCTGTGACGCCATGACCCGGGCGAGCTTCAAAGTCTGTTGGGGGTTGCAAATCTAACCCTCGAGCTTCAGCTTCAGCAGTGATAGCGGTGGCGATGGGATGCTCTGAGTTGGACTCGAGTGCAGCTGCGTAACCCAGCACATCAGCCTCAGACAAACCTGTATCTGGATTTAGAAACATATCAGTGAGTTGGGGTTTGCCCACTGTGAGGGTACCAGTTTTATCAAATACAAAGGTACGCGCTTGCTGCAGGGTTTGTAGAGCATCACCTCTGCGAAAGAGCACCCCTAAGTTAGCGGCTTTGCCGCTAGCCACCATGATGGAGATAGGACTTGCTAGCCCAATAGCACACGGACACGCCACCACCAACACGGCCACGGCTGCCACCATGGCATAGTTGAGTGCGGGTGCTGGGCCCACAATGAGCCAAATGACAAATGCAAACAGCGAAATGCTCATGACAATGGGCACAAACACGGCCACAACCCTGTCGCCTAGGCTTTGAATGGGGACTTTAGAGCCCTGGGCATCTTCAACTAGTTTGACAATGCGGGCTAGTACAGTTTGCGCCCCCACGGCTGTAGCCTCAAAGCTAAAACTACCCGTTTTGTTGATGGTACCTGCAATAACCGTGTCACCTGCGCGTTTGACGTTAGGAATAGGCTCACCGGTAATCATCGATTCATCTACGTAGGACTCTCCTGCGCGCACCACACCGTCTACCGCAATGCGTTCACCCGGGCGCACCAATATGACATCACCCGGCATCACGGCATCAACTGGAAGTTCCTGCGGCTGTCCGTTACGCTCAACTCGAGCCGTTTTAGCCTGCAACCCCAACAACTGGCGCATGGCGCTGCTGGCGCGGCCTTTGCTGCGCGCTTCCATATACTTACCAACCAGCACCAACGCAATAATGACCGCTGAGGTTTCGTAGTAGACGTGGACTGTGCCTGCTGGGAGCAACCTTGGCAAAAACGTGGCCACGAGCGAGTAACCGTAAGCAGCGCTTGTGCCCACCATCACCAGTGCGTTCATGTCAGGGCTACGCGCTTTGAGCGAGGCGATGCCGCTACTGTAAAATACTCGTCCAGGCCCAAATTGCACCAAGGTGGCCAGTACAAAACTGATGAGCTTAGCGGTTTGCATGGGCACAAATTGGTCACGCCACATCATGCCGCCGGGGATGAGCATGGGCAGCATCTCAAACAAAAAGAGGGGCAAAGCGAGTGCAGAGGCTATTACCGCCCGCCGTTTGGCACGTTGCCACTCGAGCTGTGCCCGTTCGTCAGCGTCTTGTACATCGTTGTTAGATGTGTCTACAATGCTGTAACCCGCGCTTACAACAGCTTGCTCGAGCGCAGGCACATCTACTAACTCAGGCAAATATTCAACCTGAGCTTGCTCACTAGCAAAGTTCACGTTGGCAGTTAATACGCCGGGCTGGTTGCTCAGCGCTTTGGTCACCCGCTGAGCACAGGTAGCACAGTCCATGCCGCCAATACTCAACTTGGCTTGGGCAGTGACGGGTTCATAACCACTGTTGACAATTGTCGTGAGGATGCCCTCGGGGCTAAGTTGGGTTTCATCAAAACTGACCTGAGCGCGTTCAGTTGCTAGGTTTACATTGGCTGTAAGCACGCCCTCGAGCTTGGCTAGTTTGCGCTCAACCCGGCTCGAGCAATTGGCACAGGTCATGCCCTGCACGCCAACAGTAATCTGTTGCATATCATCATCCTTTCAAACTTTGGATGTTCCCTAGATACGATGTTCCCTAGATACGATGTTCTCTAGATACTCCGTGATACCCCTAGGGGGGAGGGGTATATTGATACAAGTCTAAACACCTCAGTAAAGCTATGTCAAGTATCTCCATAGAGTTTATGATGATGTTTTGGTCAATCCCAACAAGCAAAGTTACATCAAATAGGTTGACCTATAACAAGCGATGTTCTAAACTTGATAAATCTATCCCACCCCTAGAGGGGTATGAGCAACCTAGCAAGCAAACTGTGGATTAAAGCCACTGATAAGGAGTTTAAAGATGATTGTACTTACGGTGAAGGGCATGACCTGCAAGCACTGTCAACAAGCCGTTAAAGAGGCGCTCGAGGCTGTTGCTGGTGTGAACCGTGCCGAGGTGAGTCTAGATATACAGCAAGCCACGGTTCAAGGAAGCGCAGATGTAAACGCGCTCATTGATGCTGTTACTGAAGAAGGGTATCAAGCTAGCCTCGCGTCTTAATATGAAATCCGCTTATATCCCGAATAATGCCTAAAGGCATCCAACATGTCCAGCGCGGATTTCGTAGTGTATCTTACCTGCTCCGGTAGGGGTTGATTCCCGAAGGAATCAACCGGATTTGGTATAAGACTCGTTTCTCAAGTGTTCGTCAAAACACAAGGAATATAATATATATGTCAGATGTTGCAAGCACACCTACAGATCAACCTCACACTCATGACGAGGGTTGTTTACATTTAGATGATAATGTCCGGCAAGATGCGAGTTTGCGGCTTAAAAGTGCCAAGGGGCATCTCGAGGGCATCTTGCGCATGTTGGATGATCCAAATATTTACTGCGTAGATGTGCTCAAACAAATTAAAGCCGTCCAAGGTGCTTTAAACAAAGTGGGCGATAAAGTCTTGCGCGCACACATCCGCGATCACGTGGCAACCGCCGCCCAACGCGGCGACACCGAGCAGATTACCGATGAGCTGATGGAAGCGCTCAAATACCACAGCTAAGCACCATAACTAAACACCACAGCTAGACATCCCAGCTAAACTTATTAGCACAAATGTTGAAGCTGAACACAACATTAAGAACTTGGACACACGATTAAGATCGTATGAACAATGGTGATAAACGCCCACAAACCCACCACACCACGCATCTTGTGGATATTTATGAACCACAATGGAGGCATGAACTTAACTGCAATAGTGACACCACACGACAACTGACTTTCTACTCACTGACCATAATGAGCGTCATAGTGTTGTGTGACTTAACTTTTTAAACTACGGTAATGTGTTTTAACCGTGTGTTTTAGCAACACACCTATCTCATTAGAAGACGCATAGCACATAATCTCATTAGGAGACACCACATGAAAGTATCTGCACAAAAATTGACCATGTACACAGGTATTGGTCTGATCGTCTTTATCGTTGGCATTATTGCCTTTATGCAGTTTAATCAAGCGCAAAGCTTGCGTGTTGCTAGCGAATTTAGCTATGAAAATCAGCCGAGCCTAGGCAATAGTGATGCACCTGTCAAAGTTGCCTTATTTGAGGACTTCCGCTGTGGCGGTTGTGCTATGTTTACTGAAACCGTGTTTCCGCAGCTCGAGAACGACTTCATCAATAGCGGTGATGTAGAAGTATTCTTCTATAACTTTCCTATCTTAGGCGATGGCTCTTACCAAGCTGCCAACGTTGCTGAGTGTGTTTACCAAGAAAATGCAGAAGCGTTTTGGGACTACAAAAAGTTTGCCTTTAGAATGCACCTAAGCGAAGGGCCTAACTCCATGAACCCCGGCCGCTTAAGTGGTGTGGCAACGGCAGCCATCCCCGGTTTAGACGGTAGCGCCATCAACCAGTGTGCCACCGAGGGTTGGTATGCTGAAGCTGTGCAAGGCGATCTGAGTATTGCTAATGAACTAGGTCTCAACAGCACACCATCTATTATTGTTAACGGTCGGCGTGTCCCTAGCACTAGCTACGCCGCTGTCCGCGATGCCATCAACAGCGAATTACGTCGTATCAACTAAGCACTAACTTAACTAAGCATTAACTCAACTACTTTTAAAGCGAGGGTAAATTAAGGTGACAGCATTACGTACAACACTCAGAACATATGGACGTTACAGGTCGTGGCTTATTGCTATCGTAGCAACAGCAGGTAGTTTGTACTTTAGTGAAGTGCGTAATTTTATCCCTTGTACCTTCTGTTGGTACCAGCGCATCCTCATGTATCCGTTGGTACTCCTTTTTGGTGTTGCTAGCTACCGTAACGATAAGTCCGTTGTCGTGTATGCGTTGCCACTGAGTCTATTGGGGATGGGTGTTGCTACGTATCAATACCTAGATCAAAAAATTCCTTCGTTTGGTCCACCTGCAGCCTGTAGTGCAGGGATACCTTGCAGTACGCAGTACATCAACTGGTATGGCTTTGTGACCATTCCCTTTTTGGCGCTCACCGCGTTTACGCTCATCTCCATTATTCTTATTGTGATGATGGCAACCAAAGACGTGCCAGCACGCGACAACGTGAGCCCTATGGCAGGAATGGAAGCAGCAACAGACTGAGCAGCGTCATTTTATACGAAGTTTAAAAGGCATCTGCGCAAGTAGATGTCTTTTTTTGTTGGATTGACTCGCCTCAAGTGATGTTCGTTGGCTGCTCGAGCCCATCGGCTAAGCCTCAAAGCTGATATAACCAAGCTATGAGTACACTTTTACTGGGCTTAGATCGTGACAAATTACCTGAAACACTCCTCAGCAAAGTGCGTGAGCTTGCACGCGATTACACCATCGTCGTCACAACAGACGAGCAAGAGATACAAACCCTACGTGATGATGTTGAGATTTGTGTGGGCAACCCCGCCACGCGCTTGCTCATAGATGCGCCCAACCTGCGTTGGTGTCAACTATGGAGTGCAGGTGCGGACTGGCTTTTTAGGCTTCCGGATATAGATACAGTAGTAGCGACAATTACAACGGCAGCAGGTGTACACCCTGAACCTATTGGCGAGCATGTGTTTGCTATGATCTTGGGGCTAGCGCGGCGCTTTCCTGAACTAATGACAGCCCAGCAAGCGCGCACCTGGCACAAGCCAGACCGAGTTCATATTGTCCACGAGGTCATACGTGTGCGTGAGGTGTATGGCAGCACATTGCTTATTTTTGGTGCAGGTACCATTGGCAGCGAACTTGCCCGGCTTGCCAAAGCGTTTAACATGACGGTTCTAGGAATTCGCAACGATCCCAGCAAAACATCTGACCACATTGATGAAATGCACGCACCAGATGCCTTACATACGCTTTTGCCCAAGGCAGATGTGGTTGTGTCAATTTTGCCGTTAACACCTGCTAGCGAGCGTGTTATGGACGCAGATGCGTTTGCAGCTATGAAACCAGGTGCGCTATTTATTAACGTGGGGCGCGGTAAAACGGTGGATGAGCAAGCATTGATTCAAGCACTTGAAGAAGGGCATCTGGGTGGTGCTGGTTTGGATGTGTTTGAGGTTGAACCTTTGCCAGAAGACTCACTGTTATGGAACATGCCCAATGTAATCATTACGCCGCATTGTGCTGGCTCAACGCCTAGCTATCAAGCTCGAGCGATGACCATTTTTGTAGAGAACCTCGAGCGCTACGTGCAAGGTAAGCCTCTGAACAACGTGGTGGATGTGGCTCGAGGCTACTAAAAAAGGCTGTCACTGCGGTTGTGGTGACAGCCTCAGTGTAAATGCGCTAGACCTTACTGGACTCGAGCCAAGGGCACTTGCAAACCTGCATCGGGGCGGCGTTCTGGTGTATCAAACGGGGTGCCGTCAACGTGTTTAGCACCCATGAATAGCAGACCGTGACTAAAGTAAATCAGATCGTGGTCGCTAACAACCTCACCTGCAACAATGTTGAAGAGTGGAAAGCTCTGACGTAGGAAATCTTGTTGTACGCCAACTTCAAACGGAGTTGTACTTTCTGGCAGGGTTTGGTTGAGTACGGCTGCAAAGTCGCTATTGAGCGCGGTAATGGCAAACCCTTCGTCCAAAACATAATCGATGGTCCAAGCGCCCTCTACAATTGGGTGCTGGTTACCCCAAACTAAACTCCCCTTAAATTCAAACTCAACTAACGGAACCTCGCCAGCAATATCTGCGTACTGAGTAATCACGCCCACAAATGCATCTTTACTGAGGTAGCTAAAGCGCCGTTTGAGGTGGGTCGGCTGAATTTGCCCAGTGCCAGCCCGGTCTTCGGTGGGGCGCAGTTCCATGCTGATGCTGGCCCACTCACCGACGGCGTAGGCTTGAACGTCCTCGAGTGTCATGGGAGTCTGCA
>JBCCOX010000105.1:0-10493 GCA_039025155.1 Deinococcota bacterium
CTAAACTATGCCTAAAAAAGGCGATTCTCATCTCAGAGCAAAAAATGCTTGCGGATGATACGAAAGAAAAATCGCGAAAACACTTACGGAATCCAATTTATGCAACAACGCCCCTCATATCAATAGAAAACCTAGCTAATGACAGCTAGACAACCGCAACCTGTAGCGTTTTGTAATGCTTGTTTAAGCTAATATCTATAGGGCGTGTTGCTGACTCATTGACAAATTAGCCCACGCCGTGCGCTTTTAATATGCCACCGTGCCTGTCCTAAACCGCAACATCTTGTGCCATGCCCAACGTCTTAACTCAAATTAAGTGCGCTTTGAACGTTGCTCATTGGCTGTTGGTATAAAGTTTCCTGCGCAGCTCGAGTTACACACATGATAAATTTGAAGTTAGTGTATTAGGTTTGCTGAGCGGGCACGTTCAACACCCCAGTTAGCAACCGTACCTATTGCGCAACATGTGGTGTACATTAGAGATATATTGATACAGGTGCTTGTGTGCTCATAACTGTAACTTGCAGGAGCAGTCTTTACAGAGATAGTCTGTGTGGAGACAGTCTGTGTGGAGGCAGTCAGCGTCAGGTTGAATCTAAAGCTTGTTGAACATGAAGCTTGTTGAACATGAAGCTTGTTGAACATGAAGCTTAATGTGATGGCGCAAGTTGAACACCCGTTACCTCGGGAGGGGTAGTCTCATGGACGGCGACTTATTTGGTGATGCTTTAGTTGATGATTTGTTGAACTTTACCCGCGAGTCAAGTGGGGACTTTGACACGTCTGACCTGATGGATATTCTCGAGCCAGATCATCTCGAAAACAACATCTTGTTAGATGATGCTGGGTCGCTCGATCACATGCCAGACGTTGCAGCTTTAGACGAGCTAGACGACCTTGCCATGTCTACAGAAGCATCTAGCGAAGGGTCTTACGACGAGTCACAAGCTGGCGCTGAAGGCAGTCAACCTTCAGCCCAAGCAGGTGCCAGTTTAGACAGCGCCCTAGATGACTTGGAAAGCAGTGCTGACGACCAAGAAGACGAAGAGGATTACGATCCCCTCGAGGCCCTGACCAGCAGTATGCTGCCCGAAGACGACCTCGAGGCCCTTGCCCGCTTAGCCGCCGGCGAAGACATTACGCCAGCAAGGTCTGGGGCACTATCTGGTTCTGGAGCATTACCATCTGCAGCGTCCCTATCAGAACCTTCACCTGTAGACGATCCACTCGAGACTGAGGTTACTGGTTTTAGCAGCTTCGATGCGGGTTTAGATAGTAGCTTAGACAGTAGTTTAGACACGGGCTTAATCAGTGATCTAGACGGCGACTCACTTGCGCGTGACGATTTAGCTGATAGCCTCACAACAGGCAAAAATCTTTTGGAAGACACCCTAGATGAGCGCTTACAACCCAATGCTCAAGAGCTTGAAGAACTGACCATGCTAGCAAGTGGGTTGGCTGAACACGGCGGTGAAGATCTAGGCAGCTTAGTGGACCCTAGTGACGACGGTGAAGATAGTGACGACAGCACTGATGCCAGTGCCAGCAGCGGCTCCGACACTAGAAACACTGTGGGGGCTCGAGCCAGCTCCAAAACACGCTCGTCCCCAGCCTCAGCACAGCCCGAAGGCACACGCGCAACAGACCATCAACAAGCAGCCAACCAACCTCAGCGAGGTCTTCGCCAGTTTTCTCAAGTTGCCTCAACATGGCAATCTCAAACGTCACTAGCAACACCACAAGCAGACGCTGATCCGCTAGATTTAGCACCAGCGTCTGGGCCATCACCTGCGTTTTACCGCCCACCCAATCAACTTCGTCGTCATTTTAATGCCAGTATTATGCTCGAGGCCGCTGACCGCCTCAAAGACGTTTTAGACATTCCCGACATTCCTGCAGTTGTCTTTTTAGGACGTGCTGCTGAACGCTGTTTAGGTCGTTTAGAGGGTCACGATGCCGTGTCTGTAGCCCACCTAGCTGGCAGCAGCTTTGTAGCTAGTTTTCAAGTCCCACAACAAGAAAGTTTTCGGCGAGTGCTCTTGGCGAAACGTCAAGCAGACCAGCATCAAGCTGCCCAAGGTAGGTCTCAGCCAGCAGGCCTCGAGCTTGCCTCAGATGCTTCACAGCAAGCTTTACTCGTCGCCGACATCAGCGAGCTAGAGTTAGATGACCTGACCATCGCGCTAGAAGGAAGTCACTTATTGTTAACTCGCTTACAACCTGACCCAAATAGCCAGCACCTGCGCGGCACGCTCACCCTCGTTGGCGATATTGACCTGCGCGCCGGTGCCATGTTTCTTAAAGCAATCAAAGACGCCCTCGAGTCCCCTATCACCCTTATGGTTTAAGTAATGGTTTAAGTATATTTACAGCTGACATATGCAACTTGTAGACAGCAGCACCGGCTCAATACCCAGCTTCGCACAGCACGTTAGCGGCGCGCTATGTACCAACGCTTACACTGCTAATTAACAGCTTTTGCAGCTTAGATCAACACTGCTCTAACAAGCTAACAGTACAAATACTGCGCTGCTACTTTACGTTTATGAGCCTCTATGACGCCCTCAAAAGCACCGCGGGCAGCATAGGCTGGGCAAAAAGGTGTCAATCCCAAATGTTGACCTGCAACTAGCTTATACAATGGTTCTACGCCCTTGCTTAGGCAAAGACGTTTTTTTCGAGCACTGGGTCATTTACACAGACCTAAGAAGATGCCAACAAAGGAGTTATATTAGCGATGAGTACAGGTGTTACCACCGAAGGTGGATTTATTGATGATATTGTCCATGCTTACGTTACAACCTTGGACACCAAAGTTGAAACATCCGATAAATTTTCGAATTACGCGCCCGGTCACGCCCGCCGCGTTGCTGAAGTCGCCGTAAGTCTAGCTGAAGCAATGATGCTCGACGACGAACAAGTGCGCATTATTAAAACTGGCGCGCTCTTGCACGACATTGGCGAGGTGATTCTCAATCAAAAATTTTACCACGATCCACAAGAATTTAGCGCTGCTCAAATGGTTGACATGTGGCAGCACTCCCTCGTGGGCGAACGCGAAGTTGCCCGCCGTGGGTTTGGACGCGAAGAGCAGTTAATTGTCCGCTGGCATCACGAGTGGTACAACGGTAACGGCTATCCAGACATGCTCTTTGGGGCAGATATTCCAGTTAGTGTACGCATTGTACGGCTTGCGGATAGCTGGGATGCCATCACCCACAAACGCACCTGGAGGCGAGCTTACACCAAAGATGAGTCAGTTCAAGAAGTACTCATTCACGCAGGTAGCGAATTTGATCCTGAAATTGTACTTGTGTTTTTAGACTTGCTTGAAGACGGCACCATTCAGTATCACCAAGATTGAGGTCAATAACCTAGCGTGTCTGAGAAGATAGTAGCCATCTTGACCAGTAATCTTTAATTACAACCTCACACTATTCCTGACTGATGAGAGCACTTGTCTACACTCGTCAGCAGAGCACACATCAAAAGACTTCTAACAGGGGATCATCATGAAAGAGTATGTCGGCGCAGAAGTTTTACTTCTCTCCAGAGTTATCAAAGCAGATTCCGTAGCTTTTGCCTACGGCGGACGCAATCCCATGTGGGCCGCTTGGTGGCTCAAAACACTTGGTAAAACTGTCCATCTCAACGACTTATCCGCATTTAATTATTGGGACGCCGTAGGCATGATTGAAAATAGCGGCGACAAATTCACCAAGTCGCAGATTTTGGAACTTACTGAGGGGTTTAAACCTAAAGTTGATAAGGTGACAAACCCAGAACTAACGCGTTTAGTACCACGTGCAGATGTACACTTTTTTGAGCAGTTGCGTAATCGTATTGATGACCTTCCCCCGTCACTCAAAGGCATGGCACTGCGGGCTGGTTATCAAACCATTCGCTATGTACAGGTCTTGGATACCTCAGCGTCGTATCAGTCTTTACGTCAGCCTTTGGCGATGGTATTTCATAACTTACTCAAGTTGCAAAATGTACGCATTAATGAAGATGGTGAAGGTCACGCTCACCGTCAGGAAGCCCGTGAGTTTGTTAAAAAACCCAGGGCAGAAGCGCTTTTTTTACAACTTCCTACGTCAGAAGGGCTTAATCTCGAGCAGTTTAAAGGTGAGCGCGTCCTTGGCCCGGTAGGCCGGGAAATCTGGACCTCTGGCCCCGCCAAAACATGGTTACCGACACTTCGTGAGGCCGTTAAAGGCACGTTCGGCGATAAACTCATTACCCAAGAAGCTTACGACCAAGCCCTCACCGTGTTGCTTGACTATGCCAAAGACTACCCGACGTGGGTGTTTAACTTACAAGAAAGTGACTACGTCAAAGTTCTCAATGTTGTTAAAAACTTCCGCAAACCCAAAGCTGTTCACCGTTTTGACGCACGCGGTGGCGTAGGAGGGTACATGAATTTGTTCCTAGTTGCCTGATAGCCTGCGCTTGGGTTTTATTAAGTATCACGACGTGAATCTTAAATCTCATGTGTTTATTGCGTTGGTGTTAGATAGTCACTCCGGTGCTTACATTAGTAGGATAGTGCATTAGCAGGATAGTGCATTAGTAGGTTACTGTTGCTTACAGTAGCAACTCGTAAACTATGAGTCATATCGGTAACTACAATTTTAATGTTGATTTTAACGTCAGTGCTTTTACATTGTGTTGATGGTGTTGATGATCCCTGTACCAACAGCTATTCATCTGCGATCATAATACCAACTTGTTGAGATAAGCAGTCGTCTGGCTGTGTATCCATAGAAGTTTACAAATGATGGCTCAATTTCAATATGCTTTCAAATATGTATTATAGAAGTACGGTAATTTTTGCCTTTAAACAGATGACTGGGCGCTTTTTTCTGGACAGCCTAGATACAATTACCCTGAGTGCCCATGTGTCACAACGGGCGTCCAAGCACCACCTCAGGCGAAGTAGGGGACCTATATTCCCAAACGTGAGTAGTAGGCAAATCGTTTTAACAATTGTCGTTAAGCGTTTTTGCAGTTGATTAAGACCCAGTTATAGCACTAGGCGAGTATGACAATTTTTGTGGATTTACTTAATTTTAATTTAAAAACAATTTTAGCCACTTGGAAGTTGCTGGTTTTATGCCTCAATCAACACTACTTTTTAATGCGCTAAAACAAGAAAAGTATCAACATGCTAAATCGCGTCTTTTAAATCGTACAAGTTTTGCGGCCCTTCACGATGCCCTACTCACCCATTACCACTACAGCAACACACAGACACCTGTAGTAGGTCTTTTACTCGTCATCAAACATCGTTTAGATACAACACCTTCAAGCTCAGCTTCTACATCACAGCAACAAGCAAGCTTGAGCCCCATGACCCAAGCAACATTTTTAAACCCTCCAAGCTTTTACACCGAACAAGCTCCGCATCAGCATACTGTCATGCTCGTCATAAACCGCCATGATGAAGAGGCTATGGGCAACTTTAGTCATCCTATGTCCACTCAGCACAAACACACTACATTTACTCAAAACATGTTTACTCAGAACAACCAGCCTCACGATCAACATGGAGCACAAACCCAATACAGTACGGCCATTGACATTGATACTGGCGCTGACGTTCATGTTTGGGATATGCCACTACATACTTTAGAGCACCCTTCAGAAACGTTGGCACTTTGTTATAGCCCTGCCTTGAGTTACGGGCTGCTAGGGTTTGAAGCTGATGAACCCCGTGATGACCCAAGCTTTCACACCATGGTCACCCTACAGCTTGACCATACCCTTGATGTGATCCGCGCACTGGTCAACGTCGTTGAGTTAGTTGCTGCTCACACCTCCCTGGCAGATGACCTGCGCTATTTTTTACTTGAAACCCTGCTATCTATACCACCCACGCTCACAGAGGCATCAGATTACACTAGCTACTTTCAACTGGTGAATAAATTGGGCTGTTTTCGTAGCGATACAGAGCGCTTAATAAGTTTGGCTTTGGCGGTTGCTGACCGTTTACAGGCCGCAAAAACAAGTCTGAGCACGCTGCAAACGCTGCTGCGCGATTTAGCTAGCCTTCCCAAACGAACTGTGTTTGCCAACCTAGAACTAGCCAGCTTAGCCATACCTTTAGCAGGAGCGACACCCACAGCTAGCAGTGGGAGCACGCAGACTCAGCACATTATGCTGGCAGCTGTTGTTGCTACCATCAGTGATTATTTGCAGCACCCTAAAACAGGTAGTGAAGCACTCCTTGCCATGCGCCAGCACGTGCCTAGGCGCTACCCTTTACAAGTTTTTCAGAGCCTCAGCCAGCATGAGCGCGACGTGCTCACCAACGCGACCCAAGCCACCCTAAGTGGCATTGTTGAAGGTGAAGATTTATTTAGCGTTTTGCAGATGGCCCAAAGCTTAGCTCGAGACGGCACGCTGGTGCTCGAGGGCTTGGGAGTCAGCAACCAACGGCGCGGTTGGGTTGCACTGCGCGCGGGCCAAGCTGTGGGCATCGAAACCCAGCACGACGTGGGCCTTGAAGCTCTACTTGAAATTATTTTGTGGGGTGCAAGTCAGTTTAGTTTTTACAATGTCACGTCGGTAACGGCACAACCCCTGAATAAAACAAGCTCGGAATTACTTATGAGTATTGCAACCTATTTAGACATTTTAGAGCGTCTTAACGACTTAGGGTTTTCAGCTAAAGCCCAGTGGCTACGCCTCCGCGACGGTGACCCTGAACAGTACACAGACGTGCTCCGGGCAGCTACAACAACCCCTACAGCCACCCCTAGTTTTAACGCACTTGTAGCTGCGGGTCATGCCAGAAGCAGGTTATTACACGCTCTGGATCACCTCACCCAAACGGGTTGGCTCGAGTTTAGCGTGTTAGAACCACCCAGCTCACCTTTAAGGCAGTTTGAATGAACGCAACTTTACACCAACTTATTGCTATGCCAGATCAACTTACAACACTCTGGCAAGCACGCGCTCAAGACCTTAGCCAGCAACGTCTTGGCAAAGTGGTGCTTATTTTGGGCCATTTGGCAGATGTAGAGCTTATTTATGGTGCGCGGTTACGGCAAAACAAGCTTGCCGGCCATAGTAATTGGCAAGTACTCATTCAAGAAACCCGCCCTGAGCACTATATCCTTATGGCCAATGCCAGTTTGCGCTGTTTTATGCGTTTGCGCGACTGGAACCTCGAGTACTGTCATGGTCAAGACTTGGGTGACGGTCACTATGAAGTGCTAGGGCTTATTGCGCAGCACGACGCCAAACGCTACGCTCAGCTTGAAGCCTTGATGACCACAGACGCTTAGCGGGCTACTTTGTAGTTGGCATAGTGCCATCAGCATCTTGAGCAATGCTAGCTGAGCTAGTTGGTGTTGACTTCTCTACACGGATTATTCCTTCGGGTATTAACCGGAAATGGCATCAGCCAATACCGGTTGTTGTTGGGTAATACAGTGAAACGCACCGCCCCCAACAATCAGATGCCACGCACTGAGTCCAATCACCCTGCGACCCGGAAACAAAGGGGTTAACCGCGCAAGGGCGTCTTCATCGTGATCGTCTTCGTACTGAGGCACAACCACAAAGCCATTGCCGATATAAAAGTTGGCATAACTTTGAGGGATAAGCTTACCTTCAATAACCCTCTGGGTATGCGGCAGGGGTAATGTCACCACGTTGAGGTTATGGTCGTTAGCAAACCTCTGCAAGATGTCAAGGTTGGCTGAGAGGGTTTCATAATGCGGGCTTTGCTTGTCTGCAACAGCACAGACTAAACTGTGATCGTTAGCAAAGCGGGCGATGGTGTCAACATGGCCGTCGGTATCGTCATCAACGAGGCCGCCCTCGAGCCACACCACTTGATCTATGCCCAAGTGACGTGCCAAAATAGCCTCAACTTCTGCCTGACTGTGGTTGGGGTTGCGGTTGGCATTAAGTAAACAGGATTTTGTTGTGAGCAAAGTGCCACGCCCGTTCACGTCAATGGCACCACCCTCGAGCACTAAAGGAACACTTATGCGCCCTAGGTTGAGGTTGCGCGCTACCAATTTAGCTGCGTCATTGTCCCGCTGCCAGTGCGGAAAGGCTTTGCCCCAAGCGTTAAACTGCCAATCAGTCAAAGCTAAACCGCCACCCTCTCGAACAATAAAAATAGGACCATTATCCCGAAACCACGAGTCGTCTAAGGGCATCCGAAAAAACTTGATGGCACTTAAATCACAGAGTTCACTCAGTTTAGCGCGGGCATCTGCTTCGGTAGCTTTGTCACGAACGTTCACCACCACAGGCTCATAGCGGCTGATGGTGGCAATAAGCCGCGCAACTTCAGCCCGGACATGCTCGAGCAACTCTGGCCACGTTTCAGCATGCCAAATACCACTGTCAAACGGATAACTAATCCACGTTGCTTGATGTCTTGCCCACTCAGCGGGCATACGTCCTAGAGGTACGGCGTTTGATTGGATACTTCGTTCAAGTTTTGACTCAGACTTAATATCTGACTCAGGCTTGGTCGTTGGCTCAGGCAAGGCTTGTTGCTGACTCACATCAAACTCCTTTAGGCACACGGCACAGCGCCGGATGCACTAAAAATTATCTCACCGTATCTGCCATTACCTTCCTTGAACGTTAGGTGTGATGCATCTTTTCAAGGTTTACTCAGACACTCAAATACGACGCGCAAATACCTTGCGTGATGCTCACGTGGTCAACAGCTCGAGATGTTAGTGTTTGCAGCAAGTTAATGACAAATTTAAGTTTAGATAACAGTGTCAATCTTCAATCTTTCGGACAGGTTTTAGAGCAAGTATTTCTAGTTACGCCTCTGACACGAATTGGCTTGCGCTTCTTATTGGCTTGTGTCTGTGACGCTATTGTAGAAAAGTGTCCAGACTGCTGATCTTAAACACAGTGTTTATCCTAAACAAAGAATGAAACCTAAGTAAACTGGTTCACGTTCTAATATTCTCACAGCAAGCTGGCAATTTATACTATAATAGTTTATGGACGATGCTTTGATTATCTCTGAACTTAGTGATCGCCATGAGGGAAACCTCATCTACAACGGGCAGTACAGACTCTTTCGCCACGCCTTCAACGACCCAACCATCAGCTCACTTATTGAACGGTTTAACTCTTGGCGGCAACGGATTTACCGCTTTGACAACGACTACGGCGCGTCTATTGTCCTTTACGGAAATTTAAGTGCCAAAAAACGCATGACCTGGGACCTTGCCCTTGCGTGGTTTGCAGAAGACGACCCATTCAGTTTTCAAGTCCAAGGTGGCATCACCAGCAACCTGAAATGGACCCAGGTCCAACAAGTCCTTGATGAAATAAAACACAAAACACCTTAAGATGGGATAACACTGATCTGTACTGTGATATATTAAAAGTCGATGATACTACTTTTTTTGTTTTTAGCTTTACTTATAAATAGTATATTAGGTATATTTTATACATTTGGCTCTCTTGATACCCATTGGGAGTTAAGAGAGTGGTTAGCTAGCTTTTCAGGCAATGCAGTCCAACGTACTGATAACTGGGAGATTAGAACTAGATTTTTAGGCGTCCTTTTTATTGGTATATCTGGTGCCATCCTCTTTAACTTCCTTTTCGGCATCTTGCCACTCATGATTCCTTGTCGCCATGTCGAGCATCCTTGTATTTCATACGGCATGTATGAAATTACTCTTGCAAAAATGGACTTTGACACGGCTTCGGTAAACTTTACAAAAGATCCAAATTATAAGTTTGCAGACTCTTGGCAGTTATATTTACACAATTCAGATTTGCTCTATAGGGAAGTATTTCTTAACTTCCTTGCTAAAAATGACATTGCAAGAGATTTTTTTTCTAGTGACTCACAAGGATATAACTCTCGTCTCAATAGTCGTTACATCGAGCACTTTGGAGTTCCAAATTCAGCGCTTAGATGCTTTGCAGTAATAAATGACAATGTCAAAACATACGCGGTTAAACTGTGTCAGTCACACAACATACTAGACTGGGTGAATTAAATTTGTTTAGGCCAACGCGCCTGTATTAAGCTCATCCCACAGGCTGCAGCACATATGAGATAGATAGAAGTTTCATAAACGACGCATCAGCAAGCCTGTTTTGGCAAGCTCATCTTTAACCTCACCGACAGTATATTCACCTCGGTGGAAAATGCCTGCTGCCAGTGCAGCACTTGCCTCACCCTCAACTAGGACTGCGCGCATGTGCTCGGGATTGCCCGCACCACCGGATGCAATGACAGGCACATCTACGGTGCGTGCCACTGCTTTGGTCGCTTCAATATCGTAGCCAGTGTTCATCCCATCGCCATCTATGCTGTTGAGGACAATCTCACCTGCGCCAAGTTTCTGACCGCGTTCAGCCCAAGCCAGCAAATCTAGCCCGGTGTTGCGGCGACCGCCGGACACATACACATCCCAACCGCGACCGTCTTCACGGCGTTTGGCATCAATCGAAAGTACAACTGCTTGCGCGCCGTAGTGATCAGC
>JBCCOX010000106.1:0-10487 GCA_039025155.1 Deinococcota bacterium
AGTTTGGAAGATGTGGCTCGAGCCCTCATCAAATCAGAGATTTAGGCGTTTGATGCTAACTTGGTAGCGGCTCATTAAAGCGCTGAACTTCGACCAAATAGCCATTAGGATCGCGCACAAAAAACTGATAGACATTAAACTGCTCACTCAGTTCGGGGCTATTTTCAGTTTCAATGCCTTGTGACTTGAGGACCTTATACGCGCCGTCAACATCATCAATTAACAGCGTGATGACCACACGGTAGTCGGTGGGGATGGTATATTCGCGGTTACAGAAACCAATGTATGCACCTGGTGCAGTTTGGAAGATGCGGCAAAGGCCTTGGTCGCGCACAAGCGGCAAGCCGAGTAGCGTCTCGTAAAAATTACTCACCGCATCGAGGTTGTCTGTGGGTAAGAACATAACTAGTCCGGTGCAGGGAAAATCGTCAGTAAGTGCCATAGGTGCTCCTTTGGATATGAGTCAATTAGGTAGTAAGGTCTTGCGTTTACGTAACCAGTTCACGTAAAACTTCAGGATGGTGGCTGGCAACTTTAAGTAGGGTTTGAGCAGCGCCAGAGGGTTCTCGCCGGCCTTGTTCCCAATCTTGTAAAGTGCGCACAGAAATGCCTAAAAGCTCGGCAAATTGCTGCTGGCTGAGGTTTAGTGCTTCACGTGTGCGAATAATAGAAAAAGACTTGGCAGTATATTTTCGTCCTATCTTGCCAGCATTAATCTCTTGAATGCCTTGTAAAATTTCCTGTCCAAGGTCACGAGTTGCTTCCCAAGCAGCTAATTCTTCGTCACTGATAGTCTTATCATTCATTGTCAATGGACTCCTTAATGCGTTGAAGAACTTGGACCAGAATGTTTTGCTGTACGTTTTTTGCATAGAGGGTTAGTAACCATATTTGCCCTCGAGCCAATTTGAGGTAGTAAATGATTCTGACCCAACCGCGGTTGCCGCGTCCTTGAGTTTGCCAGCAGAGTTTACGGATACTACCTGATCCACGGATAACATCACCTGGATTCGGGATGTTTCCCAAGATAAGCTTGCAGATCAGCGAGTTCGTCATCGGACAAATAACGTCCTACAGTTTTTGAAAACAAGGACGTTTCAACGAACTCTATCACCTAAAACTATACGGCAAAGCCGTAGCTTTTACAATGCGCTAGATGGAAGATTATATTGTCAGGGAACTGCAAGTTCATCGGGTGTTGATCCTTGATAAGGTTATGGCTCGAGCTCTAGTAACCCTTGTAAGTTCACGTCATCTTGAATAGATGGCACAATGGCGTCATCTGTACCCGTCATAATCACCGTTAAGCCAGGTCCATATCCTGCTCTGGGGCTGTCTCCTTGACCGACAACAGCAATACTGACTGCCCCACGCAAATATCCATGGTTATAGCGGCTGTCGTAGTGTTCAACAGCTACCACATCCCCTAAGCGCAAGGTGTCGAGACCTGCTTCACGAACGGCGTTTTGGTCGGCAGTTTGCACGTGGATAGAACCTTGGTCGCTTGATAAACCTGCACCTGCTCCTATCAAATGCGCAGGAATGACAGCGCGAACAGGAATTTCAAGTTGTCCGTTGGTGCTCACTGCTGGTGCTAACGCAGCTAGCAATGCTGGCGAACAACTTTTGAGCCTCACGTTGGAGTGTCCTTCGATTTCCATGCCAATGCCTAAGGTCTTGACCACAAACTTATCGTCAATGGCCATGTGTTCGCGGGCTTGTCTAGGAAAGTGCACGATAACGTGCTCGGAAAAACGCCCTGATTTACCTGTGACCACGCCTGTTTGCCCTTTAGCGTCACCGCTTACGCAGGTCACAGTATTGCCGATGCATGACAAAATGCCTAACCCTCGGTTGCCGTTGTCGTCCGGGTAGTGCAAACTTACCCCTGGATGCACGCAGTCCGCCGCCCAACCAAATGCGCTATCACCCACGGACACGTTATAAACGATGCTGCCATAGGTTGGTAACAAAAACGGCGTGCCATCTGCTGCGAGTCGGTAGGGTTCAGCGGGAAGTCCTGGCAATTTGGGCGTAGCGATATAGCCCAAGGCGGATACTGACACCAATTTGTCTTGATTCGTTGTAATGGTCATGTTAGCTCTCGCAAACCTAGGTAGTGAGTGATGTTAGCGTTGGGATCGATAGTGTAGTCAAGTTGCCCGCTCACACAGGTCATGAGCGTCAGAATGCCGGGGCCGTGGCCAGTCATGATTGAATCTCCGTGAATGCACAACGCGATGGTCATGGCTCCCGGGTGATATCCGCGCCCAAAGCGGTGGTCAGCGTTGGGAATGGCGACGAGGTCTCCTAAGCGCAACTGGTCTACGCCCGTTTCTGCCATGAGCGCTTTATCGCCTGACATCAAGTCTTGATCGACGTATTCCGAATTAAGTTCTGCACCTGACCCCATGATTTCAATGGGTAAGGTCATCGCCACAGGGATGCGTAAAGTACCCTCTTCAACGTCACAAGGAAGACCTGCGAGCAGTTGCGGACTGCACTTGCGCAAGTGAATTTCGGGGAAGTCTGTAAGTTGCAAGCCTTGCCCGTAACTTTCCACTTGTAGTTGGTCACCGGGTGCAAGTAGCGCGAGGGTATCTGGTTCTAAGTCAACTAAAATTCTGGCGTGCTCCCCAATGATCGTCCCCATTGCCCCTTTAGCGAGGCCGCTTATGACCTTGGCGCGATTGCCGATACAGTTTAAGTAGTGCAGTGCGTGGTGTCCGCCTGCGTCAGGATGGTCAATGGACACCCCTGGTTCAACGTGATCGCCCGCCCAACCAAACGCAGGGTCTCCTACGCGAATGTTGTAAAGCACACCGTACATACCTGGGAGCACTTTGCTCACCCCATCGATGTCGGGAATTGACCCCGGACGTCGCAGACTAGGTTGGCTGACATATCCTGTTACAGCGGTGCGCACGAGGTGCTCGAGGTTCGTCTTCACCTGCGCCAACACACTATTTGGCTTGGCAGTAAGGTCTTCGGGTAGAGCAGATGCTAATATCATAGCATCTCCTTGAAGTCAACTGTTGACAGTTTCATGAAACATAGTACCTTATCGTCATTACCCCATTGTTACTAGCAAAATGCCACGGGGCATCCTAAAGGATTTTTCCGCTTACCTTCTCCTAAACTTTCCTACACCGGTTCTGAACCAAAAGGACTATAAATCGAGCTACACATTGCGAAAACCCTACTTGGTAGGATTTCTACAATTCCGACTAAAAAGGTCGGGATTTCTATGAGTTGAGACGATTGACGGTAGCTCGAGGTCATGTCGTCAATGACTATTCTGAGTTGTACCGTCATCTGTTAAAGGCTCAGGTTTACATTAGAGGAGAAAATATGAAGAAGCTATTCGCTTTACTCATTCTGCTACTCACAGGTTTTGTACTTGCCCAAACTGGCACACTGACCGCTGCCGATGTTGGTTTACCGGAACCAAACCCCAACTCAATTGAGGTTGTCGACATCACCGACGAATGTCGCATCATTCGTGATTTTCAAGGGGAAAGTTGCGTCCCGCTCAATCCTATCCGAATCGTATCGATGGACCCTGGCACAATTACCGATAATCTTTTGGCACTAGGTCAGAAGCCCGTTGCATCAAGAACTTACGAAGAGCTGTCCGAAGGTTTGGAGGCAGCATTTCCAGCGGCTATTGCAGGCTTTGCCGAGGGCATTGAGGGCGTTGGTACTTGGCCGCCCAATATCGAGAGCGTCTTAGCAGCTGCACCTGATCTCATCATTACTTATGACTGGATGTTTGATCAGATTCCTTACGACCAGTTTGCCGCCATCGCCCCGACTGTCGCTATTCAAGACACCAACGATTGGCGTTCGACATTGGTCGATATTGCGCGTATCATAGGTGATGAGGAGACAGCGCAACAGCTCATCGACCAGTTCTATGTTGATGCTGCCGCTTTAGACGCGCAACTTCCCGACATGGATATTGCTCTGTTGCGACCTCGGCCAGACCTCATGCAGATTTACGGGACCAGTGCTGAGGCCACCCGGATTTTAGACGCGATCGGCTTGTCACTAACACCTGTTCCGCCCGGTGCGACTAATCTGTGGGGAGAAGATGGTCAGGAAGCTGGGCAGATTAGCTACGAGGTACTTGACCTTATTGAAGGCGAGGTGTTCTTCGTCATCGGCTACAACCTCGAACCTGACCAAATGGCAGAACTTATGGCGGGTGACGTATGGAATGCCCTGCCGGTTGTCGCCGCAGGTAATGCTTTCAATGTACCGGGCTTCGCATGGACAAATCACGGTTACTATGGGGTCTATAAAGTTTTAGAAGAAGTCGAGGCAGCTCTGCTTGATAATTAGCTAGTCTCGCAAGCCGCACTAGCTCAGCCTTGTGGCAATCCCTCGAAGTAGCACAGTGCGATGCCGTGTTGGTCGTGAGTTTTCGGTCTTGGTGTCTTGGCCGTGTCCTAGCGGCACAAACGGTGTTGGAAGATATTGCCAGTGGACTCGAGTCCATTTCCAAGACGCAAGTTGTTAGCTCGAGTCTTCAAGCTGGTGGGCTCGAGTTAAAAATCTTGTGGGCTCGAGCCTAACTGTAACCTCAATAAGGTAAACACACACGAAAACGTAAGGAAGAAGTAAACCGAGTAGCCTCAGCCAAATGTACGGCTGGGGCTTTTTTTAGGTTTATGGGGGTGTTAGGTGGGTACTCGGGCGGTTTCCATTAAGGTCCTACCCTCATGAACAAGCTTACAAAGTCCCGTGCCGTGACAATGGGAATACCCTCGACATGAGTCAACTCGAGCATGTCGCGTTTGTCACCAGAGACGATGTACTGCGCCTGTCCTGCAATCGCCGTTGCCAAAATGGGATTGTCTTTAGGATCAGGTGGATAGTCTACCTCTGGCAGGTCGTCTAAGACCAGCGCATTTTTCGTTGATAAGCCTGCCTGCTCGGTGAGGTCTGAAGGCATCTTTAAGGCGCGGGTAGCGGCTGACCTCTCGCAACTCATCAAGTTGCCACGCCGACGTTACGAGGTCGAAAGCTTTGCCGCGCCAGAGCTGATACAGCAAGTCGGGAACGCTACCCGACGAAATGAGGGCTGAAATCAACACATTGGTATCAATAACCGCCCGCATCTAGCATCTCTTAGCGGTAGCGCACAGCGTTGACCGCTTCGTCGATAGTGCGCTGTAGGTCGTCAGGGTCCTCGTCTGCATTGTGCGTTTTTAGCGCGTCTACTATGTCGGTCAGCTTGTCAGAGAGCCCTTCGTGCTCCGCTTCGATGGCGCTCATCTGCATGGCGAGGTGCGCTAGCATGGTGTCGTCATAAGACGCGATGCGCTGTTGCAGCGTTCGTTGCAGCTTTTCACGTGCGGTCATGATTTTAGGATACAAGATAAGACTATAGTGGGTGAGGGGTAATGTGACTCGAGCTACTGACTAAAATCAGCTCGAGCCTAACAGTAACCTCAACAGGGTAAGCGCACACGAAAACGTAGAGAACAAGTAATCAGATAGCCTCAGCCAGATATACGGCTGGGGCTCTTTTTAGGTTGCGGGCGTTTGGTTGGGGAATGTGCTCACCGACCGACTCGTAGACGATTATAGATTTTATCAATTAGCGTTGGAATCGGTATTAGCTGTTGACAGTTGACAATTGTCGCCCCCACCCACACACTGTGTTCTGAGTTACTGGTAGAATAATTTTGCATAAATATTCAAAAAGCACACTTGAAAGGGGTGTATCGTGAAACAAATGCCAGTTTTGTTGAGGGTTGTACGTATTCTTGCGCTTTGTGCATGCGTGTTGGCAAGCTACGTTGCAGCACAAGCTGAACCTGTCTATGGGGGGACATTGACAATTGCTTACACGTCGACCTCACCGCACATTGATATTCAAGGTACCAACCAGGGCTCGCTGTCAGAATCTGCCCACTACATGTATGAAACGCTTTTTGACCGCAATCCTGATGGTGACATTGAGGGCTTGTTAGTGCGTGATTTCAGCGTCAGTGAAGATGGGTTGGTGTACACCTTTGAACTTCAACCCGATGTGCTCTTTCACGACGGCACGCCGTTTGATGCTGAGGCGGTCAAGTACAACTTTGAACGCAAAATCAACTTGCAACTGCCCAACTGGGATTCTATTCCGTGGGACAGCATCGACGTCATTGACCCACTAACCATTCAAGTGACGCTTACCAACCCTGCGCCGCATATTTTGAATGTGCTAGCTGCTAAAACTTGGTCGATGTATTCACCAACACATGTTGAAGCTGTTGGTGTTGATGGTGTGTTGAGTGAAGGCGTGGGTACGGGGCCGTTTATGCAAGAAAACTTTGAACCCAACACCGTTTTGCACTTGGTGCGTAACCCTAACTACTGGCAAGAAGGCTTGCCCTACTTAGACGAAGTGATTTTTCGGGTCATTCCAGATGCCAACACCAGAGCGGCCTTGCTCGAGGCAGGTGACGTGGACATGGCACTCGGTTTGCCCGTGCCTGTTACCGAGCGCTTGCGGTTTGATGACCGTTTTAATGTGCTCAATGCGCTAGGATCCCGGCAGTATTACATCACTATGAACAACCTCAACCCACCTCTCGATGATGTCTTGGTGCGCCGCGCTATTAACCATGCGGTTGATAAAGAAGGCATTTTGCAAGCGGTGTTTTTGGGTGTGGGTGGCGAAGTCGCCAACGCGGTGTACTTGAACCCTACGGTGACGGGTTACACACCAGCCGGGAATTACGCTTACGACCCAGAACAGGCAGAAGCTCTGCTCGAGGAAGCTGGCTGGGTCATGGGTGACGATGGTGTGCGTGTGAAAGACGGCGAGACACTGTCGATTACGCTGCACACGCGGCGCGGGTCGACAACTGGCGATTTTGAAACCGCCGAGCTGGTGCAGGGTATGCTCGCGGACGTAGGTATCGAGGTGGAACTGGTCGTGCTCGAGTCGGCGTCGTTTGTGTCCGCGGTAACTATGCCCTCAGATCAAGCTGAATACTACCTAGTTAACCTCACTGTCGGTACAATTACCGGCGATGCTGAGTACATCATGACGTCGTTCTATCACAGTGATTCAGCCGCACCGCGCCTCTACAACCGAGCGTACTATGGCAATCCTGAAGTGGACGCTCTAATCGAAGAATCGCGTTTGGTGGGGACTCGAGAAGAACGCGATGCCATCTACGAAGAGGTTATTCAGATGGTGTTTGATGATGCCCCCATTTTGCAACTTTTTGACACGGTGGCATTCTTAGCGGTCAATAGTGATGTGCAAGGTATTTACTTTGAACCCGCTTATAGCAACTGGCCAGCCAAGTATGCGTGGAAAGCTGAATAAGTAGCTGCCAATTTCATAAAAAATTACACTGATAACGTGAGGGCGGTCAGGTATCGTCCTCACGCATTTAGGTCAAAACGCTTCACTGGGGTTTTGGTTACACACATCTTGTTGTTTAACTAACACGGTTGTCATGTGACGTAGCTACGACTCAGGTTGCCATTGAATAACACGCTTCACCCTCGAGGAGTCAACCATCGGCCGCTATATTGCCAACCGCATCTTAATCGCCGTGCCGATTTTGTTTTTGGTCGTCACGGTGGTGTTTTTTGTGTTTCAGCTCATTCCGGGTGACCCTGCGCGTATTTTTGCAGGTGAAGAGGCCCCCCAAGAACGGGTTGATCAGATTCGTCGTGATTTGGGGCTTGACCAGCCTGTGTTGGTGCAATATGGGCGCTATTTGCGGAGGTTATTTCGGGGTGATTTGGGGCAGTCGATTTCGTCACGGCGGCCGGTGGTAACTGAAATTCGTAACCGCTTTGGCAACACGTTTAGCTTGGCGCTGGCAGCCATCACCTTAGCAACACTTGTGGGCATGGTATTGGGAGTTATTTCGGCACTTTTTCGGGGAAAGCCGCTGGACTATGCTGTGACGATACTCGCGTTACTGGGTATCTCGGTGCCTGTATTTTGGTTAGGACTACTGCTCATGCAATTTTTTTCAGTAGAACTTGGTTGGCTACCGGCAGCAGGTTACGGCACGTGGCGGCACTATGTGATGCCGACCATTACCTTATCGGTGTTTTCGATTGCCTTTATAGCCCGCATGACGCGTTCGGCATTGCTCGAGATCATCCAGCAAGACTACGTGCGCACCGCCAGAGCCAAAGGGTTAAGTGAGCGGTTGGTGCTCCTTTTTCACGCACTGCGCAACGCTTTACTACCCATCGCCATTGTGGTGGGGTTACGTTTTGGGTACATGGTTGGGGGCGCGGTCATCACCGAAGAAGTGTTTGCCTGGCCGGGCATGGGGCGCTTACTCATCTTAGCTGTAGCCCAGCGGGACATTCCCTTGGTCCAGGGCTTGCTGCTGGTGTTTGCGACCTCGTTTGTGTTGGTGAATTTATTGGTGGATATCTTGTATGCCTTTTTAGATCCACGTATCCGTCACCGTTAAATGGTTGCTATTAACAGAACGATCAAAAAAAGTGTTATACGAGATCATTAAACGCGATTAGTAGATGAAATGATGCGCCTCGAGCAGCCCTTTGTGAGTCCAATAGCAACCACGTGAGTCCAATAGCAACCACACGAGTTAGTCCAGCATTTGATAGAATCCCCCGGTCTCTCTTTCGACCCTTTCCAATAGATAATGTGGCATATGAGCAACCCGTAACTGTATCTCATGCAACTGCTACAAATGTTGAGGCTAAGTTTTGAGACTGGATTAACTATTTTTATGAGTTCGTATCGCTAAGATTGTAAGTTCATATCATGAGGAGCATGCGTGAACGCATTACGCCAGATTCGTCATTTTGCAGTTCACTATAAGTTGGCCGCTTTTGGGGGGCTTATTGTCATTTTGTTTATATTGACGGGTATTTTTGCGCCGTGGCTTGCACCTGCTGATCCTAATCAGGTATCTCCTCGAGATTCTCTCACCCCTCCCGGACGTGAGTTTTGGTTGGGTGCAGATAACAACGGGCGTGATATTCTCAGCCGCATTATCTATGGTGCGCGGGTGTCGCTATATATTTCACTCTCGAGCGTTGCTGTGGCTACCACCATCGGCGTAGCTTTGGGTATTATTGCCGCTTGGTACCGCTGGGCAAGGGCACTTATTATGCGCCTCATGGATGTACTTTTAGCATTTCCGGGTATCGTTGTTGCGCTTACGATTATTGCTATTTTGGGACAGGGTATCGGCAATGTCATCGTCGCCATTGCTATCTTTCAGATTCCTCAATTTGCTCGACTGGCGCATGGGTTGGCGCTCTCGACCCAAGAACAAAGTTACGTTGAAGCCGCGCTAGCTAGTGGTGCATCCGCAAGGGCGATTCTCACCCGCCACGTGCTACCTAACATTCTTGCGCCTATTATCGTGCAGATGAGTTTGTTGATTCCCAGTGCCATCATGACCGCTGCGGGGCTAAGTTTTATTGGCCTCGGCGTGCAACCACCGACGCCCGAGTGGGGCGCAATGTTGCAACTCAGCCTTACCTGGGGACGTTTAGCACCCCACATCACCATCTTTCCGGGGCTGGCGATCATGTTGGTGGTGTTTGGGTTTAACGTCCTTGGAGACGGCCTACGCGATGCTCTAGATCCGCGCTTGGTAGGTCGCTAACGATAATTTGGTTGTGCAGTGCAGATGTAGGTTAAATGCCGTGTGGGCTCTTGCATACCTCAGAAAATACAAATTGTAACCAGTACCAGATCTCTTGATTGTTTTAGTGTTGTAGCTTCTACGGTCAAAAACGTAAACTGAGCTAGCTACAGATAATTTCCGAGAATGCCAACGCTAAAATGACAAAAGACATCTTTCAATTAACAGACTACCGCAGGCAAGTTGCTGCCCTATATGCCAAGATTCGTGCTGATGATAATCCTGAGCGTGCTCACGCAACCTTTATCCAAACGCGCAACACGCTTTTTGCAGAACACTCACAATCCCCGTTGGATGCTACTCAAAAGCAGAGCTTTGCAGGCTTGCAAGGGTTTGCCTATGACCCTGCGTATCGGTTTGTTGTGCAGCCACATGGTGATGTCGAGGATGAGGTTTTTGACATCAAGTTACGCGATGATGGCATCATTCAAATTCGGCGGGTGGCGCGGGTGGAGCTTCCTTTGCCACAGGGTACTGCCTACTTATCGCTTTTTTGGGTTGAGGGGTACGGCGGCGGGTTGTTTTTACCGTTTCGGGATAGCACCAACAGCACGCAAACATACGGTGGTGGGCGCTATTTGCTGGACACAATCAAACACGCTGATTTAGGAATGGTTGAAGACGGTCTAGTGCTTGATTTTAACTTTGCTTACAACCCCTCTTGTGCGTATAACAGTGCTTGGGATTGTCCATTAGCACCGTTTGAGAATAGGCTCGAGCAACCTATCTTCGCAGGCGAGTTTGCGTTCACGGGTTAGCTTGGGTGTGCTCAAGCAAATCCAGTAAAACCTCTCGCAGTGACTCAAAGGTACTTTCCCCCAACCACGC
>JBCCOX010000107.1:0-10431 GCA_039025155.1 Deinococcota bacterium
AGGTACTTTTTAAGGTGCTGTGTCACAACATTTGTGTGGTGAATCAAGCCATGTTTGAGTTGGGTATTCAAGCGACTTTTTGTGCAGATCATACGGTTGCACAAAAAGGGTGATTATTTGTGAAGTTTATGTGCAAAGCCGGACTTAACACCATGAGCGCTCTAACCTGACAAAGTCATGACAATTGCATGACTACAATAGCAGGATGATGTGGACACGTACTCACAGCAAGCGCATCTGTGTTTCTAAGAGGTACGTGTACGTTAAGCCATCCACTACTAAGGTAACTAGCATAGTACCGCTCGAGGTGATGCTATGAGCGCATCTGTACTCATTGTTGAAGACGACGAATCCGTACGCGAACTGCTGGCGTTTCACCTGTCCCAAGCAGGCTTTCGCACCAGCACTGCCGCCACAGCCAAAGAAGGCTGGGAGCTTGTTTCTGGCGTAGATGTCGTCGTTCTTGATTGGATGTTACCTGACGAAAGTGGGCTCGCTTGGCTTATGCGGTTACGGTCAAGCAGCAAATACGAACGCAAACCCGTGCTTATTTTGACCGCCAGAGCCACCGAAACCGACAAAGTCACCGGCTTAGGTAGCGGCGCAGACGACTACATGACCAAACCGTTTAGCGCTGCCGAGTTGGTTGCCCGCCTAAAAGCGCTCTTGCGCCGCACGGCCACCCGCCAAGCCCAGCGCATTGGCGAGCTGTACGTTGACCCCACCCAAGGTTTGGTGAGTTTGGCAGGCGAGCGCTTGCAGCTTACCCGCCGCGAGTTTGAGTTGCTCGAGTGCTTTGCAGCTCACCCCGGGCGGGTGTTTAGCCGTACCGAACTGCTTGACCGCGTCTGGGGAGAAGACTTTTTGGGTACTGAACGCACCGTAGATCAACACGTTGCCCAACTGCGTTCACTGATTGGCGCAGGTGCTATCGAAACCGTGCGCGGGCGCGGCTACCGCTTAGCCTTAGGAGATAGCAGTTAGCCCGTGTTGAGTCGGCATCTCTTACCCTCAACATTATTTTGACCGACATCTTTTAGTCAAGGTGGTGTTATCTGGATGTAGTGGCTGATAGATGTAGTGACTGATAGACGTAATGACCGACAAATGCGGTCACCGAGGTATTTTGTATGGCAACATCCTTTAATTACAACTCAAGTATTCCCAGTTGGTTTGATGACCTCGAGGACGGCATTATTCTCATTCGGGGTGGCATGATTCGCAGCATCAACCGAGCTGCAGCCACCATGTTAGACGTAAACCCAGACAAAGTTGCAGGCATGTCGGTCATTGCTATTTTGCGTGACCACAGATTAGAACGCGCCTACTTGGAAGGTAGCGCGGTGGAACTTGAAACGCGCGGCCGTAAACTGCGCGCGTGGGGTATAAACGGGGGCTTGTGCTTGCGCGATATTAGCACTATTTCCCAAGCCCAAGACAACGCCCGCGAACTTTTGGCAGTCTTATCTCACGAACTGCGCACGCCTGTAACTACCATTCGGGCGACGCTCGAGGCCTTACACTACGACCTACCTGAACCCCAACGACAAAACTTTTTACAGCGTGCTGAAACTGAAACTCAGCGGCTTATGCGCTTGTTGGAAGATTTAACGATTGATGTTAAGCCGCCCTATGCGCGCAGCCTCGACCTTGCTGATGTTGCTACGCGGGCCCTGAGCTTGTTGCAAGATACCTTTGAAACGCGCTGTATTAGGGTGAGCTGTGACCTCGAGCCCCTTACGGTCTGGGCAGATACCGACAAGCTCATGCAGGTGCTCATTAACTTATTGGAAAACGCCGCCATTCACGGGCCAGACAACGCCGTGATTCAGCTTAAAGCGTTTCGATATTTGCCAAATTATGATGACATAACACAGCTCGAGGACTACCTCAACCTCACAGATAAACACTTACCCAATGAACCACCGCCCCTACTTGAACGCAATGCAACAGCCATAAAAGATACTGAAGCAGAAGATACTGAGGCTGTAGAAGCACCATCACAGCATGTAGCAGATCATCAGGTCAGCAACTCCCATGTTGCAGAAGGCCCAGCCACGGCCCACATTGTCGTGCGGGACAGCGGCACACCGCTAGATGTGAACGTGGTCGAGCAACTCTTTCAACCTCACGCCCAAGGTAGCCCCAAAAGCAAAGGTACGGGCTTAGGTTTGTACATTGTGCGTAGTATTGCTGCCCGCTGGGGTGGGTCAGCTTGGGGACAGCCGCTTCCTGACGGCAACGAGTTTGGCGTCAGCGTGCCACTATCACGTCATTAACTCTGTCACAGCACATCATTAAGATTCATGTCATCAAGATATTGTGGCAACATGAACGCATCCTCACACACAGCCTTAGCGTGACATTGGTGAAGGTCGCTTAAGCTGAGTGCAAAAGTCTTGCGCACAGCCGAGCGGTATCGTGTCATACTATTTGCGATGTTGCTAAGCTATGACACTGACTCTATAGTGCTGACTTCATGACTAATTGCACTAGCTGATACGCTTGCAACCTGCGTGCATGTAACGTCATTCACATGCCTGCATCTTTGCACCGCTGATGATGTAATACACCATTGCTGCAGATGCTAGGTTTGCTGCAGATACGAAGTTAGATGCAAAGTGTCAGCAGGCTAAAAGGGAAGTCAAGCAGGTAGATGTGGCAAGTGTCAAATCGGCTGCTGCACCCGCTATAACGCATATAACTCTTAACCTGATCTGCCGAGATTAAGCTCAACCTTAGTTAAGCTGACGGTCTAGTCAATAAACATTCAATATGTCTCGAGGAGGATAACCATGAACCATCAAGCCCAAGCGTGGCGCAGCCTGCGCGCGTTGAGTTTGTTACTCGTTTTAAGTTTAGGTGTAGCCGCGTTTGCCCAACAGCAAGCCACCCTAGGCGGCCGTATTGAGGCTTTAGGAGATTTACCCGAAACAGCAAGGGTGGGTATTCATATTATTGACGGCGAAGGTAGTACCCTTGCTGAAATTGCTAGCGTGCGCCCGGTTGCGGGTACGTTTAGCCTTAGCACAACCGTGCCCCAAGCTAGTGAAATGCAGGCTTTTAGCACCGGTCAAGTTCTTCTACCCGGTTTACAAAACGAGTACCAAGTGACCCCAGCAGATGTACAATTTGTGCGCGCCATTGCCAAAGTGTACGACGACAGCAACAACAACGGCCGCTTTGATAACCCTGAACTTGACCCGGTGTATTTGGGTGTAGCCAGCGTTGAAGACCCAGTGGGCTTTTTTGTGATGCTCTATGTAGACCAAGCTGCCACCCTAACTGGGCGCGGGCAAACCTTAGAAATGGCAGCGGGTTGGAACGTGTTCACCGTGCGCTTTCCCGAAGAAGGTACTGCTCTCTACGGTATGGACGCGGGTGCTAGGGACGCACTACTGGATATTTTTACCCAGTAAGCTGCTCACAATTTTGTGATGTTGACAAGGGCGCTACGGCGTCCTTTTTTTGTGGTCTACTTTTTGTGATCTACGCCAATTCCTAACAATTCTAGTAGCAATTCCAGGATACGTTCCTCCACACTGAGCGGGTCTGTTTCGACTCGCCTAGCTCGCATTTGGAGTTGCCCCTGCAACTTCAAATGGAAATGCTATAGGATACGTTCCCCACACTGAGTGGGTCTGTTTCGACTCGCCTAGCTCGCATCCTACGTTGCTGGGGCAACTCCAGATGAAAATGCTATCCAATTAGACACTTTGCAAACCCCTCTGGGTTTTACGCCATCCTAACAGGAATCGGAATCACTACCGCTTCTTCTTTTTGGACCCTTGGACCGCTTTGAAGCGGGGATTCGACTTGCATATCACAATTAGACGCCCTCGCCGCCGAATGAGCTTGCAGTCAGGATGCCGCGATTTTGCACTTTTTAGTGAATTAAGAACTTTCATTGGAATCTCCTCTGTAGATTTCATCTGACTGGACTAGAGAGCTCGACAAGAACACAGATGATAATCAATTCTCATTATGATATTGCTCCGTAGTACTGCTGGTCAAGATCTCCAGACCCCTATACGAAATCTCTAGCAAGTATCGCCTCGTTAACGACAACCTTAATTTGAGAAATAGCATTTCATTAGCAGCTGCACGTGATGTTGATACAGTCAGTATCGCTAAAAGTAGGGCCAGCAAAATCGTCTAACCTTGTGATGTATCAATTTATCGCGTGATTGCCATATATTTAGAATATTTAGAGAACGGTATACAGGGTGAGCTTTTGATTGTCTACTGCAGTACAACGCGCAAGGCTAAAGCACAGAAAACCAAGCCTACAATCACCGCTTGAATGCGTATGAACCATATACTTTTGTTGCCAGCAAGTTGCGCTCGCAAGGTACCTGCGGCTAAAGCAATCACGAGGTGAAATAGAAAAAACCCCGTCACCATAATGGCACCAGCCGTAAACATTTGGCGGCCAGCACTAGCACCGACATCACTACTTACAAACTGCGGTAGCAAGCTCAGGTAAAAGACAACCGCCAACGGATTGAACAGGTTGATTAAAAGACCCGTAAGGTAAAACTTGAACAGACCTTCTCCCTTTGATTCACTGGTTGAATCTGGATTCATCTCCAGTTCAGGAGGTGATTTAGCGCGCATGAACGATTTGTAGGCGAGATACAGTAGGTAAGCTGCACCCGCAAAACGAAACACAGTAAATACGTTAGGGTAAACTTCAAAAAGCACCTCTACCCCTGCTGCTGAAACGAGTACATGCATGAGGTCAGAGGTATAAATCCCAAGTGAGATTAAAGCACCTGCAAACATGCCACTACTTACTGAAACACCCAACAAATACAGTTTTGCTGGCCCTGGCGTGAGCATGAGCGAGACCATGGAGGTAAAAAGTAGGGGGAGGAAGCTCGAGGCAATCACGTTATTTCTCCGTAACTAGGATTGGTTTGTAAGTTGCATGTTAAGCTTTGACCAGCACCAACTCACTGGCAACATATCTCATTGGCATTTGTGTTGATGTCTAGGCACGACAACCTTAGTTCCAACATGAGGGTCAGGTGATGACGACATCTACTTGTTGTAAACGTGATCTTGCTCGAGGTTGGGTTTTATTGTGGAGGAGCATCATGAAGCACATCAGCAAATGTCTAAGTTTTAGTCTCATCGTTGTCCTAGGAATCATCTTGAGCAGTTTGGCTGCCGCCCAGAGCGTCGCGGTCATTACGCCTTACCTCGCCCAACCGGGCAGCCAGTTTATGGTTGAAGCGTTTGAAGCTAGCGCCAGTGAGCAAGGCTGGGACGTGAACGTCATCGACACCGCTGGCGATGTTGCGGCCGTCATCAGCCGGATTGAAGATGTGGTGAACCAAGCTGTGGACGCCATCGTCATCAACGTTGACCCAGCGCAAGTAACTGCCGGACTCAACGTTGCTGCTGAAGCGGGTATACCTGTGTTCGGGATGGACGCCGGCCTCGATATATTGATGGAAACTAACGTTACAAGTAACGGCTACGCGATGGCCGCCGAAACCGCTAGCTACTTGGTTGACCGCATTGCTGGTGAGGGCAATGTCGTTATGTTTGTGTTTGACCCTTACCCGCCCGTGCAAAAGCGAGGTGTGATTGCTGATGCCATTTTTGCCAACTACCCAGACATGAGCGTGCTGGACAGAATTACGCCAGATGTCAACGACGGCGGCATTGCTGACTCGAGGGCGCAAATGGAAGCCGTGCTAGCTGCCAATCCCGAACCGCGTAGCATTGTTGCCGTGTGGGCCGCTTGGGACCAACCTGCCTTGGGCGCACTGCAAGCTATTGAAGCGGCTGGGCGCGAAGATGAGGGCATCGTCATTGTAGGGATAGACGCCAACCCGCAAGCGCTAGATGCCATTGACGCAGGCGGCAACTTTGAAGCGTCAGTCGCGCAAGATTTTGAGGGCATTGGCAGCACCACCGCAGACGTGGTGGCGCAGTACCTTGCTGGCAATCCCACAGACCAGCGCATTGTTTATGTACCAACCATGCTTGTCACGCAAAGTAATGTGAGTGAGTTCGTCAGCGAGTAAGCCACAAACTGATAAGAAAGAGAACGTGGGTAAGGTGTTGCTCGAGCTCACCCACGTTCACAAACGCTACGGTGCCACGGTAGCGCTAGACAGTGCCTCGTTAACCCTCAACGCGGGCAGCGTTCACGCGCTGGTTGGCGAAAACGGCGCGGGCAAAAGTACCCTCATCAAGCTTTTGGCAGGCATCGTCGAAGCAGATGACGGTCAGGTGATGCTGGCAGGATCGCCTATTAACATCACCAGTCCAGATCAAGCGTTTGCCCACGGACTGCGTTTTATTCACCAAGAGCTACAAGTTGTTCCCGCGTTGTCGGTTGCTGAAAACATCTTTTTACACCAGCCCTACCCCAACCAGTTTGGGCGGGTGCGCTGGCGACAACTTAACCGCGCCGCTGCTGACGTGCTAGCTGAACTTGGCATCACTCACATTTATCCAAATACAACTATGAGCAAGCTTTCAGCGGGTGACAAGATGTTGGTGAATATCGCCCGCACCTTGCTGCCACACGCCACAGGTAAACCCGCTCAAATTTTTGTGATGGACGAACCCACAGCGTCACTGAGCGCTAGCGAATGTGAGCGTTTGTTTACAGTCATTCGCCGCCTCAAATCCCAAGGCTGTGCGGTGTTGTATGTCTCTCACCGAATGGACGAGATTTTTAGCATTTGTGATGCTGTCACTGTTTTACGAGATGGTCGGACGGTCTACGCAGGAACAACGGATACAACTTCACAAGATGAACTGATTCAACTGATGACTGGACGCAGCGTAAGCCAGCACTATCCTGCACGGGAAACGAAGCTTGACGAGGAGGTTGTACTCGAGCTACACCAAGCTGCCAGCAAACACGTGCTTAACCTCAACGTCACCATTCAGGCAGGCGAAATTGTTGGCATTGCTGGGCTGGTCGGAGCGGGGCGCAGTGAAGTTTTGCGGTTGGTGTTGGGGGTGGATAGGCTCGAGCGCGGTCACATCATCTTCAACGGCAAAAAACTCAGCACCCTAAACCCTCAAACCGCATGGACGTACGGACTTGCCTACATTCCCGAAGAACGCCGCAGTCAAGGTCTCATCTTGGGACGTAGCATCAGTGATAACGTCTCGTTACCTCATCTAAGACCTATGAGTAAGCTTGGCGTCTGGCTAAATCCATCACTCGAGCGGCAACGTGCCCAAATACTTGGCGAGCACGTTCGTTTACGCGCACGTGATGTGAAGCAAAAAGTCGTCAACTCAGCGGTGGCAACCAGCAAAAAGTGCTCTTTGCGCGGGCGCTTGCGCAGCAACCTAAGTTGTTACTGCTCGACGAACCTACACGCGGCATCGACGTGGCAGCTAAACAAGATATTTACCGCCTCATCCGTGAGCAAAGTCATCGTGGTGTGGCGGTGCTGATAGTGTCATCTGAATTAAGTGAGTTGCTAGGTTTGTGCGACAAGCTGGTGATCATGCGCGACAGAAAGCAGCAAGACATTGTTTCTTGTGAGGGGCTTACAGAGGATGCTTTGCTCAGTTTGTGTTACGGAAGCGCATCAGCTTCAGCTGTTGCCTGAGGTCTCATCCATATTTCTGAGAATTAGAGAGTATCATCTGCGCATCTTGAGACTCGACCATCCTACAGTTGGCATCGTCACGTGGGATGATACTGCTACATCACTACTTTGAGGTTGTATCTTGCACGTCTCATCGTAAAATAATGACGACATCCCAGAAGCATTTTCATCCTCGAGACCAACATCAATCACACATCATCTAGTAGTCCATCATCTGCAGGAGACTCACCTTGAACACCCTCTCACCTCGACCCGCCGCAGCACACTTTGAATGGCACACGTTCGTACGACGTGCGGGCACGTTAGCTGGCTTTGCACTCATCATCATTGTATTTTGGGCGCGTTTGCCGGACACCTTTATGACCTGGCGCAACTGGCTCAACATATCTCAGCAGGTCAGTATGTTGGCGGTGGGCGCGTTTACTATGACTATTGTGATGGTGACGGGCGGCTTTGACTTGAGCGTGGGGTCAATGGCAAGCCTAGCAGGCATTACCGCAGCACTTCTTTTTCGAGCGGGGCAACCTGTTGCTGTTGGTGTAAGCGTGGCGCTTTTGGTTGGCATCTTAGGAGGACTTCTCAACGGGGTTTTGGTGAGCTTTGTGGGGATGTTACCGTTTGTCGCCACGCTGGGTACGCTTACGATGTTTAACGGCACGGCGCTCTTACTCAGCGATGGTAAAACCATCTTTGGACGCGATATTCCAGACAGTTTTGGTGGCTTTGCACGTAGCGGATTACCCATTGGCGACATCACCTTACCGAGTTTGACGTTGCTAGCGCTTGGTGTACTGCTCGTGGTTTGGATACTTTTGGAACAGACCACCTTTGGGCGCAGGCTCTACGCAATTGGCGGCAATGTGGAAGCATCCAAACTTGCGGGTATTCCGGTGCGCAAGTTGCAATTACTTGCCTTTGTACTCACGGGTCTGGGGGCGTCCGTAGCTGGGCTTATGTATGCGAGTCGGGTCGCCTCAGCGAATCCTACCCAAGGGTCTGGGCTTATGCTGGATGCCATCGCCGCGGTGTTTTTGGGCATGACCATGAGTGAGGAAGGGGAACCGCACGTACTGGCTACACTTATTGGCGTGTTGGTGCTGGGCGTGCTGGACAACGGCCTCACCCAAATGCGGGTAGATAGCTACGTGCGTGAGGTGCTTATTGGCGTGGTGATTGTGTTGGCGGTAGCCTCGAGCCGCCTTGGAAAGCGTGCGTAAACCATGTGGCTAGCCCTCGACATCGGTACAACCAATGTGAAAGCAGCTCTGTTAGACGCAGACCGCAACGTCCACTTTCGCGCGGAAGCAAGTCACCCCGTGCGCAGCGCAGCGGGCGGCATCAGCGAGCAAAATGGCAAAGACTGGTGGCTGGCTGCTTGCGAGGTCATGCAAGACCTGAACCTGCAAGCGGCTACAGCCGAGCAAGTTGGCTTAAAGCGGGTTACAGCCGTTGCCATCACTGGGCAGATGCAAGATGTCCTTTTGTTAGATGCCGCTGGCGAGCCGCTACGTCCGGTCATTCTTTACAGCGACAGCCGGGCTCAAGTTGAGGCTGGCGAGATCACTCAACTAAGTGAATATCATGGCTACGACCTCACTGAGATAACGGGAAATCAACAAACCGCTGCCGGACTCCTTGCTAAATTGCGTTGGCTTCACCGTCACGAACTCGAGGTTATGACCAATGCAGATAAGCTTTTTTTAGGTGCTGCTGAGTTGGTTGCTTATAAACTGACGGGAACGCACGCAAGTGACACGACGACAGCAGCGACAACAGGCTTGATGGCTTTGGAGGCTCGAGCTTGGCTAAACGACACTATATTTGAGAGGCTCGAGCTTCCCAACATCCCCAACCTTCTCCCTCAACTCGTATCCGGCGGTACGCAGGTTGGCACAGTATCAAATAAGGCAACCACCTTCCTTGACCTGCCAGAAGGTATTCCTGTTCACTTGGGGCCAGGTGATGCCGGGGCAACGACGTTAGGTGCAGGCTGTGGCGATCTCGGTAGTGCCTATGGCTACATTGGTACAACGGGTTGGTGGGCATTTAGCAGTACGGAGCTGGGTAATAGCACTCGAGGTGTGTTCACGCTAGCCCACCCTCACCCAGAACGGACAATCTGTGTAGTGCCGTTTATGGCGGCTGGAAAAAACCTCGAGTGGATTGCTAACACCTTATCCAACGACACTTCAACTCATCCCAACTACGATGACCTCATTCAAACGGCGCTAGCCCATCCTATCTCACCAATTATCTACCTGCCGTATTTGAGTGGTGAACCATCGCTTCTCCAAGACCCCAACGCATGCGGGGCATTTGTGGGACTAGCTAGCCAGCACACGCAAGCTGATGTTGTTCGGGTAGTGCTCGAGGGTGTTTGTTTTGCCTACAAATATGCTCTGGATGCCTTAGTTTCACCGTCACCGGAGCAGTTGACTTTGACTGGCGGCGGTAGCAGGAGCCGTGCGTGGTGTCAATTACTTGCTGACATCACTGGGGTGAGTGTGCATGTTGTAGACAATTCAAGTGATGTGGGGTTGCAAGGCGCTGTACTCGCTGCTCAAGTCGCTCGAGGGGAGCATGAGGGGTACGGGCTCGAGATCACCAGTTCCGACCTACTACCTCCTCAACCAAAAGCTATTTATGACCAGAAATATGATCTGTTTCAGCAAACATATGCTTCTCTAAAAGACATTTTTCAAGAGCTTCGGGAGCTTAGCTAACTGAGGGGTGAGCAAGGTTAACGAATCGCCATAAGAGTGTCATGAAGCTTGAGAAGATCACGTCCTAAAAGGAGGTTAAGCTTAGCAAGTAGAAGATAAGCGAGGGTAGCAAGAAT
>JBCCOX010000108.1:0-10371 GCA_039025155.1 Deinococcota bacterium
GACGGTCTCACCTATACCTATACCCTGCGCGAAGGCGTAACCTTCCACTCAGGCAACCCTATGACCTGTAAAGACGTGGAGTACTCCATTGAACGTGGTCTTGTTACCAACGCGCCCGGATCTGGTATTTGGTTCCAAGCTGAGGCACTGCTTGGCACAGATGCTAACGCTAACGACGACGACAGCATTACCTATGCCATGATTGATGCTGCGGTGACTTGCCCAGATGGTGACGACGGCCTCACCGTGCAGTTCAACTTGCCAGCCGTTGACCCAGCCTTTTTCGTAAAACTCATGTACACCAACGCCAGCGTGGTGGACATGGTTTGGGCTGTTGAAAATGGGATGTGGGATGGCACCGAAGCCACGTGGCGCGACTGGGTTGGCGTAGACTTGCGCGAATCTTATATGCACAACCATGTAAGTGGTACGGGTGCTTACCGCTTAGTTGAGTGGGATGGTACCAACACCGTGGCAGAAGCTTATGAAGGTTACTGGGGTGAGCAACCTGACATCCAAAACGTGCTTTTACAAATTGTTGACGAAGAATCAACCCGTATCTTGGCGTTGCAACAAGGTGATGCTGACCGAATTTCTGTAAATACATGGGGGACCGTTGAAGCACAAATTCGTGGCTTAGACGGCGTAACCATTCACGAAGACCCAGCTTGGACCTCGCTTTCCGTAGGCGCGTTGCACATGAATCAAGACGTAGTTACTGCAGACAATGCGGCCAACGTTGGTTCTGGTGCACTTGATGGTAGCGGTGTCCCAGCAGACTTTTTTGCTGACCCCAACGTACGCCTTGGCTTTGCTTACAGCTTTGACCCTGACCAGTTTTTAGAGCAGCTTTATCTTGGTAAAGGTGTTGTACTCACAATGGCACTTCCGCCTACTTTCTTGGGTTACGACCCAGATGTACCCGTCTACACCTATGATCCTGAGCGTGCTGAAGATGCGTTTCGTGCTGCTCTAGATGGCGAGCTATGGGAAACCGGGTTTGAAATTACGTTGAGCTACAACACAGGTAACACGGTACGCCAAACCATTACTGAGATTCTCAAGCAAAATATTGAAGATTTAAACCCCAACTTTGTGGTGAACGTGCGCGGCATTCAGTGGCCAGACTTTTTGGCAGACCGCCAAGCGGGTAAACTACCACTTTCTATTGTAGGCTGGGCACCTGATTATGCTGATCCAGATAACTACATGTACACCTTCTACCACTCTGGTGGCTTCTACGGCGGTCTGCTCAACTATCAAAATGCTGAGATTGATAGCTTGTTAGAAGATGCGAGGGCAACAACTGACACGACCGAGCGTGAGTTGCTATACAACACTGTAGCGTCTCTTGCTTACGAAGATGTACCCTTTATTCCCTACCCAACCCGTCAAGCGTTTATCGTTTCACGTGACAATGTTGATGGCGTTTACTACAACCCTATGTTGAGCCACCAATACCTTTGGAAAGAAATTTCTAAAAACTAGGTGCTGAACGTCACGAGTGCGGCTTTACAAAGCGACTGAGCTGTGCAGTGAGTGAAGGAGAGGCATGTGTCTCTCCTTCTTTCTTATCAGCCTAGATGGTTTAACAAAGCACCTTAACAATGTAGCTAAACCTTGTCGTCTTGGCTTTTGTTTGAGTGCGCTTGTTTCAACAAAAATACCAATAGATTTAAGTTCTGTAATGGTATGGCAAGATCGCCTAAGGGGAGGTGGTAACTTTGTTTGCATTTATTGTTCGTAGATTATTTATGCTTCCTATAGTTATTTTTGCTGTTTCTGTCATTATTGTGGGCTTGCTGCAACTTCTTTCGCCGATTCAACGTGCATCTGCATTTGCGCGTAGCGAGCAACAACTGCGCGAAGACAATATTGATGCCATTATTCGCCAGTACGGGCTAGATGAAAACTTTTTTGTGCAATACGGTAAGTGGGCAGGCGCTGCTTTGCAAGGTAACCTTGGCTTTTCGCGTTCGTCCAGTGAACCTGTTATGGTCACCATTCGTAAGCGCCTGCCTGCAAGTGCTGAACTGGCGTTTTTGGCACTTCTTCCTGTGATTGGTATGGGGATTTTTCTGGGCACGGCAGCAGCCTTAAAGCGCGACACGTTTATTGACCAATTTACGCGGGTGTTTGCCATTGTGGGTTGGTCGTTGCCTACGTTTGTATTTGGCTTGTGGTTACTCATTTTCTTTTACGGCGGCTTTGGCCTTTTTGGCATTGGTCGAGTGTCCAACCGCTTTGTTACTGAAATTGCGCTTGGCAGCATTGATACGCCTACAGGGTTCATGTTGTTGGACGCATTACTTGCTGGTCGTCTCGACTTATTTTTTGACGCACTATTACACCTTGTACTGCCTGTGACAACCTTGGCGGTTGTGTCTGGCGCGCAGATTATGCGGGTCATGCGATCTTCACTTTTAGATGCACTGTCGCAGGACTATGTGCGCACAGCAAAAGCAAAAGGCTTACCTAAAGATGTTGTGAACTTAAAACATGCTCGCCGCAACGCGCTCATTCCGGTGATTACCTTGTCTGGTGTGGCGTTTGCATTTTTGCTCAACGGGGTTGTGGTGACAGAGACTATTTTTAACTATCCCGGCCTAGGGAGTTGGGCAGCTTCAGCAGCAGTGCAGTTAGATATTCCGGCGGTGCTGGGGTTTGCGCTACTTACTGCAGTCATTATTGTGGTGGCAAACCTGTTGGTTGACTTGCTCTATGCTGCAGTTGACCCGAGGATTCGGTACAGCTAATGGATACCACTCTTAGCAATGTTGACAATGAACCACAAGCTGCTGCAAGTAGCACCAAAGGCTGGTATAACTCCAAAACATTTAAGCGCTTTCGCCGTAACCCATTAGCGCTCGTTGGTGCTGTGATTCTTATTTTTTATGTGGTGGTGGCAGCGTTTGCGCCGCAGCTTACCGCTGGGCGTTTGGGGAGGTCGTGCATTCGTGATCTGCAAGCTAATAGGGACGCTCGGGCGACGCTCGAGCAAGACCTTGTTAACCCCCTTCACCCCATCTTTTGGCGGGCAATTGCGTGGTCGCCAGCCAGTTGTTTCCAAGTGCCCCGGCAGAGTTTTATAGAGGTTCCCACAGCGCCTTCAAGAGAGTATCCACTTGGACTCACGGGCGGCAGTTACGACATCTACTACGGCATCATCTGGGGGGCGCGCTCCGCGTTTTACATTGGCGTGCTGGTAACTGGCATTAGCCTTGCACTCGGGATTATCGTGGGCGGCTCAGCGGGCTTTTTTGGTGGCTGGCTCGACAACATCCTCATGCGCTTTACCGACACAGTCTATGCCTTCCCTAACCTTATTTTGGCGATGGTCTTTGCGACTATTTTTGGACCTAGTTTGCAAAACGTCATGATTGCCATTGCACTGGTGGGCTGGCCGAGTTACGCGCGCATTTTACGCGGTGACATTTTGCGAGTGCGTGCTCAGGATTTTGTAGATGGTGCGCGGGCACTGGGTGCCAAAAGCCCGAGGTTGTTTTGGAAGCACGTGCTGCCGAATGCACTTGGCTCGCTGATTGTGGTGGCAAGCTTGGACATTGGTGCAGTGGTGCTCACGGCGGCGGCGCTGAGCTTTTTAGGTATTGGGGCAGATATTGGCTTTGCCGACTGGGGGCAGATGATTAACTTTGCCCGTTCGTGGATTCAGGGGCCACCAGGGCGCCCCTTTGCCTATTGGTACGTGTCGTTTTATCCGGGTTTAGCCATTGTGCTGTTTGTGCTGGGCTGGAACCTTTTAGGTGATGCCTTTAGAGACGTAAACGACCCTTACAGCAACAACTAAAGTGATTGGGTTCACATGATTGTCAAAATCATCATCAGAGCTACTGAAAAGGCTAGTCGTTGGTGTCTTGTTACACCTTGACGATAAAGCTTCAGATCCAAAGCCTAGTCCGTTGCAATTATATGCTTACAAGACTACCTCACACTAGTGTGAGGTGTTTTGTTAAAACTACCCTTTTGAGCATCAGGCAGTTGAATTGAACCTTGGCTCGAGCTGTGACATAATCAAGATTATCCTGACACAAGGGTATATTTATAGAGGAGGGCGAAATGTTAAAACATTCCATAAAGGTGGTCGTAGTTGTGGTGGCAGCAGTGACGGTCATGACCGCCACAGCACAAGACTTGTACGGCGCGCTTGCCCGTATTGACGAAACAGGCATCATTAACGTTGGTCACCGCGAGTCGTCGGTCCCGTTTGCCTACATCAATGACGAACAACAACCAGAGGGCTACTCGATTGACCTTTGTATGCGCGTTGTTGAGGCCGTGGAAGCGCGCCTTGGCAAAGAGGTTGAAGTTAACTTTGTACCCGTGAACCCGCAAACCCGCATTCCCTTAATTGCCAATAGCACGATTGACATTGAGTGTGGCTCAACGACCAATAACCTCACCCGTCAGCAGCAGGTGGACTACAGCCACACCACCTTTATTACGGGAACTAAACTTCTGGTACGAGCAGATTCCGGTATTCAAGAAGTTGAAGATTTAGATGGTAAAGTTGTTGCCCTTGCCCAAGGTACTACCAACGAGCGCGTCATTAAAGCCATGATTGAAGAGATGGGCTTTGATACCCGCGTGATTAACGTAAGTGACCACGCTGAAGGCTTTCTAGCGCTCGAGACAGATCGGGTAGATGCTTACTCCACCGATCACATCTTGTTGTACGGGCTGATTGCCACTGCCCGCGACCCCGAAGCCTACGACGTGGTGGGGCGCTTTTTGTCTTATGATCCTTACGCGCTCATGGTGGGCCGCGACGACTCTGAGTTCCGCTTGCTGGTGAACACCACTTTGTCTGAGCTGTTTAGAAGCGGCGAAATCTTAGAGATTTATAACACCTGGTTTGATCCTTTAGGTGTGCCGCCGACGGACTTGCTCGAGGCCGCTTTTGCCATTCAAGCCCTACCTGAATAAGCATCTTTAAGTGAAGCGGTTGGTGTGATGATGCACCGGCCGCTTTTTAAGGGCCGTGCTGACATGTTGCCTTCTAGGGGACACATACATGAACTACAACTGGAACTGGCAGATTTTAACTGAGACGCCTTACTTAGGCTGGCTTTGGTCTGGGCTGCAGTTAACGCTGCTGGTCTCGAGCGTCGCCTGGGTCATTGCGTTTATCTTGGGCTCGCTTATTGGTGTCTTGCGAACCCTTAAACAGCCTGTTGTGCGCGCGCTAGCAACAGCTTACATTGAGATTTTTCGGAGTGTGCCGCTACTTGTTCACCTATTTATTTGGTATTTTGTGCTGCCCGAAGTGCTGCCTAGAAACGCCGGGCGCTGGATTAAGCGCGACTTACCTTATCCAGAATATTGGACAGCAACGGTGTGTTTGGGGTTTTATACAGCCTCGAGAGTTGCTGAACAAGTGCGCTCAGGCATCGAGACCATTCCCAACGGCATTTTAGATGCCGCACGCGCGTTGAGTTTGTCACAGCGTCAACTCTACCGCTTTGTATTACTTCCCATTGGCTACCGGGTGATTGTGCCACCACTCACCTCTGAAGTCCTCACCATCTTCAAAAACTCCTCGCTGGCACTCACCATAGGTGTATTGGAGCTAACTGCCCAAAGCCGTCAAATTGAAAACTATACCTTTCAGGGGTTTGAAGCGTTTACAGCAGCCACCGTGCTTTACATTGTCATCACCCTAATTGTGGTTTGGCTGATGAGCTACATAGAACGTTGGACACGGATTCCGGGCTATCTTTCACAGGAAACATCCTGATGGAACGTCAGCATGTTTGATATTGGCGTCATTACCAATGCGCTGCCGTTTTTATGGCAGGGGATGCAACTCAGCTTGCTGCTAACAGCCCTTGCGCTACTCGGCGCGCTTGTTTTGGGGACGCTGTTAGCGCTGCTTAGGCTTTCACCCGTGCGTCCGCTAGCGTGGTTGGGGCTTATTTACGTCAATCTGTTTCGGTCAATTCCGCTAATCTTAATTATTTTTTGGTTTTATTTTTTAGTACCGCTACTTATTGGGCGCGCAGTCGGCGGGTTTTATTCTGCCCTGATTGCGTTTACACTATTTGAAGCGGCTTATTTTTGTGAGATTATTCGGGCAGGTATTTTAAGTATTCCCAAAGGACAAACTGAGGCTGGTCTTGCACTGGGGTTGTCGCAGCGTCAAGTGATGGGCTTAATTGTGTTGCCACAAGCGTTTCGCAATATGATTCCTATTTTGCTAACCCAAAGTATTATTTTGTTTCAAGATACCTCGCTGGTGTATGTTGTGGCGCTCAGAGATTTTATGACGGCAGCTAATGTGATTGCCCGGCGTGAAGGTCGCTTGCTCGAGCTGTACATCTTTGCAGCCTTTGTCTATTTTGTGCTTTGTTTTGTGGCCTCCAGAGCAGTAGGGGGGTTGCAAAAACGGCTAGCAAAAGCATAATTTTAAAATAATAAATAAAGTATATTTACTATATTCTATGTAATTCAATTCTAATATTATGGCTTATTGTGTTTTTCCATTTGGGTGCTGTCTCATTGCGTGATGACAAGCATCGATAAAATAGGTCTTTGAGTTGGTTGGGACTGTAGCCATCTTTGCTAAAAGCTACTTCAAACAGATCAGTAAAATCACTCAGTGTGATAGGTACAATGTCTAAAGCAAGTTCGGTGTCATCGGATAAATACCACTGTCCTATTTTGAAGGTAGCGGCAGTGTTGCTATCAATGCTATTGGCAATAAACAAGCCAAACACGGGTTTATTTGCACCTTCTTCACGTTGTTCAGTAACAAACTTCGCCACATGACGGCGTACAGACTCACCTTCTGCTGCTTCTTGGCGTGATGAGGCAAGTAGGGTCACTTCTACCACTAAAACATAATCTTCAAATTCAAAGACCATATCGGGGCGATTACCAGCGGCGGTGTTAATCGGCAAAAAGTCTTGGTCAATCTTAAATTGCCGCGCCTCCCACGGCTTATTCATCAATGAATTGATAGCAAGAAAGGCTCGCCAAAAGACCCACTCGAGATAAGCAGGGCGCTCACCATGTGGTACAAGCTGGGTTTGCTTGTTGGTTAAATCCCGCATGTAGTCACGAATATCTTCCCACTGACTGGCTTGCTGGTCGGCATAGTCTTGTTCGAGTAACAAACTATAGCGCTCCTCGAGTTCGAGTCGCTTCTGTGATAAATCTTGGAGACTGAGACTGTACAGATCGGGCACTGTGACAGCTTCACCTCGCTCCTGTAGCCAATATATGAATTGCTCAATGCTTTGGATTGCTTGGGGTTGGTTATCAGTGGGCAGTCGTGCGCCACGCCAAAGTTGGATGAGGTAATCATCGGACTCGAGTGCAGCATCAGGTTGCTCGAGGATCTGCTCAATGAGCTGGCGCTTAGCTAGTAACATCGCTATGCCGCGTCCTCGAGCTGAAAAGATGCCTGTGGCTTTGAGATAGCGCATATTGACATCGGCGTAGTCTTTTAATGTACCTTGTGAGTATTCTTCTTGTTCTTCTGCTTGACGCACATAGTCACCACGAAAGCCCTGCTTGTTCTCAGCCGCTTGATGGGCTTGGCGATACGCACGAATCTTATTGATTGCGTCAGTAACATCGGCTTCAGAACGTAAGAATTGGATAATACCTGCCATTTCTTCAAATTGTATTTTTGGCTCGAGATCATCCTCTACCTCGAGTTGATGGAGCACCTGTAAAACAACCCGTAACGGTGAAAAGCTGCCCGTCGCTTGTCGATCTGGCTCAATCACTGAGGGAATACGATAGGCGAGCAGGCTTCGCAAAAACACCTCTTGCTGCTGGGGTAAGGTCTCGGCTGCCATCAGACGCTCACCATTGGGTGTAATTTCATAGGGTCGCCCTGTAATGGTGTCAAAAGCTTCTGCCGCCGTCACCAATTTAGGATCAATGCCTGTCTCGGGAAGACTGCCTCTTGTGAGTTTATGGCTAATCAAGCCAAGCTGAGACAACGCTGAGCGCCATTTCCTGCCTAAGTCGGAGTAATCGCGGTTGGCATCACCTTCAGCAATCCGCTGAACAAACACAACCTCGTTGTCATGCAGAATGCGGGTAAATTGAGACTCACGCGCTTTGCCCACCAAATTCCCCTGTAAGGGGGATGTACTTAGGGCTTGCAAACCCCCTCGTAAACGATACGGGGTGCGAACGGTGGTGTTTCCAAAATGCCAAGCTTTCATCTGCATAACGTCCTATTCATATATTAAAAGCCAATAAACAAATACTCTTTGACCTGATTTTTCTTGTTGCCTGTCTTATGTCCTTGATTACCAAAGCTGTAGGTGTGATTGACTGAGACCACTTCGACTCGAGTCTTGTATTTTGCCATCAATGCCACCATCTCGTCCTTGGTAGGTTGAGAATTAGACGAGTAGGACACCAACAAGACGCTATCGCGGTACTTGCGAAAGAGCCGATCAAAGGCATCGTGCGCTCCTGTACGCGAACTAAAGGGTGTTGGATAGCTCTTAAATTTCTTAGTCTTGGTATGCCACTGCATCTCAACATTCTGCCAGTCGCAGGCTAAGCCTTCCACAAAATGATAACGGCGCACATATTCATTATCAGAAAAGGGGCTGTAATAAGGTGGATCAATATAGACTAGATCCGCCTTATAGCACACACTGAGGGCGTCACCGCGCCGCGCTGTGTTGCTCTTTTGATTGTCAAACACTGCCCCGTTAAATGCCGTTACTGCAGCGAGAAACTGCTCCTCAAAGCTAAGCTGTAGGTCTTTGCGTCCATCGTTGTAGCGTTCTCCTGTATACGTGAAGATGCCACGGGGACGCTTTTTCATGCAGGTACGGATCAACGCTGACATTGCCAAAGCGCGTTTACTCTCACCGCCTAAGCCTTTGATGTTGGCTCGAAGCCGATCAATAAAGGCATTGTCATCGTCGTTAAAATACAAGCCCTGAAAGGTCTCAGCTACAAAGTTGTCGTGGTGCTTGGTGTTGGGCTTGCCTAAAAGTTTGGCGATGTCGCGCTCACTCAGGGTCACGCTATTGTTTTCTACCAGCGCCTTGGTAAACACCGATGAAAACGCCATGTAGTCATTGCTTATCACCTGCTTGCCTTGGGCTTTGAACATATAGCTGACCACACCGCTGCCGCTAAACAAGTCCAAGACACTATTTGTTTTGAACCATGAGGCGGCTTCCCAAATGCTTTGCAGGATCTTTTGTTTGCTGCCCATATAGCGGGTACTCGGGTATTGGGTGATCTGCTCAGCAAGCATGGCAGAGCGAGAACTAATCAGAAAGGGTTGCTGCGGGGGCGCGTTGACAATGACATCTTCACCCGTGCGCTTATTGCCTTTTTTATTGATGTGGCGCTTGGTTTGATGCACCTTGATTTCAAAGCCGTCGTACAGCTCATAAATCATCGGGTGGTTGGAGTTGGTCAAGATGACATGGCAACCAAGTTCGTGTAGGCGGCGCACTTCTTCCGCCAATTCCACCTGATCTTCTTCGTAAAACTGCTCTTTAGTGTAGCGCTTAAAATCGGCATACTCCGATATGGGCAAATAAGGCGGATCAAGAAAGACCAAATCCCCTGCCTCAGCGTGGTCACGCAAGGTAGTTTTGTAATCAGCATGAACAATGGTGGTCTGCTCGAGCAGCTTGCTGGCTGCTCGAAGGTTCTCAGTATCACAGATGGTTGGGTTCTTGTACCGTCCATAGGGAACATTAAATTGCCCTTTTTTGTTGACCCGATACAGCCCGTTAAAGCAGGTTTTGTTGAGGTAGACCATCCGCGCTGCCCGATCCACCTTCGTCATATCAGCAGGATCTTGAGCACGTACTGTATAAAAGCTGTCCTCATCGTTTGCAAAGTTTTGCAAGGCGAGGGTCAAAGTTTCGACATCATCAGCAATGACTTGATAGAGATTGATAAGTTCTTCATTGGAATCAGCAATGATCGAAGGCTGGTGCTTAAGGGAGAAAAATAGCGCGCCACCACCGATGAAGGGTTCAATGTATTTGTTAAAGCGTTTGGGGACGTGCTCGAGTAACGGGGTGATCAGTTGTTGTTTGCCTCCAGCCCACTTTAGCACAGGGCGTGCGGGAATGGGAAAAACGGCGGGTTGAATGCTAAAATGCGATTGTCCCATAAAATTAAGTCAGACCATCTAAGTTCGAGGGAAGCTTCGTTTGTTAAACTTGTTGAAGGGTTTCTTGAAATTTTATATCAAAACCGTTTACTTTATGGGTAAATTAAAATATTATAACATTGCACGACCAAGCTAAAGATAAAACAAACTCATCACTATATTTAATGTCTCAAGGCAATCTACAACGTGCTTTCTTGAGATCGTCTTTATGGTAAAATCAGCTTGGTGATGCAATATTA
>JBCCOX010000109.1:0-10368 GCA_039025155.1 Deinococcota bacterium
CATAGGTGCGGCGATCGAGGTTGTAAACCAATAAGCTTGGTTGTTACGGGCTTTACCAATGCAACTGCCGTAGTCTGCTTCACCGTCGCCGTTCATGTCCATGCCGTCAGCAGCTTCGGCAATGGCAAGGTAATCATCCCACGTTTGGGGAGGATCCATACCAATATCGTCCAACACGTCGGTACGGTAGTAGACCATCAAAAAGTCACCATCAAGCGGAATGGTGTAGATGCTACCTTCATAAGTCGAGCTAAAGTCACGGAAGAACGTACCAATGTCGTCCCATTCAATGGCGTCATCAGCCTCAACTGAGGCTGTTAAGTCTTCCAAATAACCGGGGACGATGTAATCTACCATCCACTGAGGTGCAAACACAGCGCCATCAAAGCTGTTGGTTCCCGTTGCAAAATCAGTTAGCACCTGTTGATAAAGATCAGAAAACGGCACGGTAATCACATTGATGGTGGCACCCGTGAGTTCACCAAATTCAGGCGCGCGGCGCTGTAAAGGTTCAGCAATTTGGGGACCTGTAAAGGTCACAATATCAACGCTAACGCCTTCATATTGAGCGACAGCTAAACTCAACAGCACAGCGGCGAGTAAGCTTACAACAGTTTTCATAGACATCCTCTCGTCGTACAAAGTCTCAGATAAATACTGCAATCACCAACACATCAATGCTCAACAAGATGTCAATACAAACATGCCAGCAAGTGATGTTAGAACATCAAGAGGCTCGCGCCTTACCCATCACAGTAAACCAATATGCGATGAATGTGGCTAATGGCAGCTAATTGCAACGTATCTGTTGCTCAAATCGTAACGAGGGACGTGCCTAAAAGTCAAGTGAGCCACGCTCATTTTGTTCATGAGTGGGTGCTCGAGCTCAAACGATGAAGATAGCTTTAGATTAGATGAGCGTCATCAGTGACTTAGCTTATAAGAAACATCTACTCATCCGCAGCTAGCACAGCCAAAAACGCTTCTTGCGGGACTTCCACAACGCCCAACTGCTTCATGCGTTCTTTACCTTTTTTCTGTTTCTCGAGCAGCTTGCGTTTGCGGCTAATATCGCCACCGTAACACTTGGCAGTCACATCTTTACGGAAGGCGCGCACGGTTGCCCGCGCTAGAATTTTGCCGCCGATGGCTGCTTGAATGGGAACAGCAAACATCTGCCGAGGAATCACCTCCGCCATGCGGTCCACAATTTTTCTGCCGATGCTATAAGCTTTGTCGTGATGGGCAATCACAGCGAGGGCGTCCACTTTTTCTTCGTTGACTAAAATATCAATTTTGACCAAGTGACCGGGGCGGTATTCCACAATTTCGTAATCCATGCTGGCATACCCCCGCGTGTAACTTTTGAGGCGGTCGTGAAAGTCATAGAGGATTTCACCAAAGGGGACTTCATAGCGAAGCTCCACCCGTTTGCCGTGGTACACCATGTCTTGCATCTCACCCCGGCGTTCTTGCAGCAGTCCCATGACATTGCCCACGTAGTCTTCTGGTGTGTACACGCTCATACGGACAAACGGTTCAGCGATACTCTCAATGCGGTCAGGAGACGGCAGGTCAGCCGGATTTTGAATCTTGTGGGTGATGCCGTCAGTCGTGGTCACGTGATAGACAACCGCAGGCGCGGTAGCGATGAGCCCAAGGTCAAACTCGCGTTCTAACCGCGCTTGGGCAATATCTGCATGTAAAAGCCCCAAAAAGCCACAGCGAAAGCCAAAGCCAAGTGCTTGAGAGGTTTCTGCTTCAAAGGTGAACGCGGCGTCGTTTAAGCCTAGTTTCTCGAGTGCCTCACGCAGTTTCGGGTAGTCGTCAGACTCAGTTGGATAAAGCCCTGTAAACACCACAGGCTGGGCGGGCTTAAAGCCTTCAATAGCAGTTGAGGCTGGTCTACTCGCTACCGTGATGGTGTCACCAATTTGGGTGTCTTCAATGTTTTTAATGCTAGCTGTAATCCAACCCACTTCACCCGCGCTGAGGCTTTCAGTAACAGCAGGCTCAGGTGCAAAAAAGCCGACCTTGTCAACCTCAAAGGTTTTGCTTGAACTCATAATTTGAATTGTCTCACCCGATTTGATGGTGCCATCAAACACGCGCACAAAACAGATGACGCCTTGGTAGGTGTCGTAAACAGCATCAAAAATAAGACAACTTAAAGGTGCATGAGGGTCGCCGGGTGGGGGCGGCAAGTGCTCAACAATGCCCTCGAGCACTGCTGCTACATTTTCACCCGTTTTAGCGCTTACAAACACGGCGTCATCCCCAGGAATGCCCACAACCTCTTCCAATTCGGCGATAGCACCCTCAGGGTCGGCGTTCGGCAGGTCTATTTTATTGACGATGGGAAAAACCTCGAGCCCATTATCAACAGCAAGGTAAGCGTTTTGAATAGTCTGTGCTTCCACACCTTGGGCGGCATCCACAATAAGTAACACGCCTTCACACGCGCGCAGCGCACGCGAGACTTCATAGTTAAAGTCCACATGTCCGGGGGTATCAATAAGGTTAAACATGTAGCGCTGGCCGTCACTGGCTTGGTAGTAAAGGCGCATGGGGCTAGCTTTAATGGTGATTCCCCGTTCGCGCTCTAACTCCAACGTGTCCAACATTTGGTCACGGCGGTTGCGGTCAGAAACGCTTTGAGTGAGTTCCAGCACACGGTCAGCCAAGGTAGACTTACCGTGGTCAACATGGGCGATGATTGAAAAATTACGAATGGTCGTGCTATCCACACCACCTATCTTACGCGCCCGTGCGGGTTTGGTCTAAGACAAACAATACGGTTGCGTTTCAACTCAGCAAACATGTGACATTAGACCAGTACGATAGCTACTGTCTCGTGCAACTATTGGTCGCGAGATTGATGACTATTAGATGATTGGCGAGAGCGCTCTAGCTCTACAACTTCATGTGCTTGCCTTCGTAAAACTCTTGTTTCTCTTAGTTCTAAAATCAGCATGATGGTGCCAGTTATGGCCATTGGCACAAACCAAAGTAACATAAAGATGGGAGACCAAATTGCAAACATATTGAAGAGATCCTGAAAGTTGAACTGATCATTCCCAAGCTCTAGAAGGATTCTACGAAAGAACCACAAAGCAAATCCGGACATACTATACCCACTGAGCATTAAAAAGATTGCGATACCTTTTTTAAACCCACCCGACATAAATGGAGTTTAGGACGTCCCATGTCAAAGTGATGTCATCGAAGAAGAATTTAATCTTATTGGATTGGCATAAATTGTCGATACGTGGTCTAGCACTAAGCGTTATTAGAACGTCAAACTTTTTCAGTCTCACTAACCACTACACCACTACCTTGACGCTTAGCTTGGTGCATGGCAACGTCAGCGGCGGTGAGTAGGTTCTCGAGGTCACTAGCATGATCTGGAAACACAGCGACACCTACCGCAACCTGCAGTTCTAAATCACTGTCACTACCTTCATAGGTGTCTTTGTATATACCTGTAAGCATGTCTCGAGCATGGCTCGCTAAGGTTTGCGCAGTTTCTAGTTTACAGTCAGCAAACAAGCAGGCAAAATCGCTACTCCCAAGACAGGCGAGTACGTCTTGATCGTTGTGGCACACGTTGTCTTCAAGACGCCCTGCAGCCTCACGCAAGATGGCGTTGCTCACGCGCCCACCATGTTCGCTGTGAATGTCATCTAGCCCAACTAAGTTAATGTAAAGCAGCCCTACATGACTGCTTTTAGAAAGTATCAAGACACCTTGCTGAGCGAGCATACGCTCGTTGGCAAGGCCAGTTGTTGTGTCGGTGAACGCCATTTGCTCGAGCATCGCCACCTTGCGGCGGCGCTCCTGAATAAGCCGGGCGTCCCAAACAGTGCCTGTAAACTTACCTTGTTCGTAGGTGGGGCGGCTCATGGCCTCGAGCCACAAATAGTGCCCTTCACGGTGGCGGTGACGGTATTCAATCACATAGGCGGGGTGTCCACGTGTCGCGTGCTGAGCAGCTTCAAAGGTGTTACAAAGTTGTTCAATATCATCTTCATGGGCAGCAAACCACAGCGGGTTTCCCAGAGCTTCTTCTAAGCGCCAACCTAGTAACTTAGTGAGGGCGGGGGTTGCGTAGCGAATAATGCCATCTTCATCAACCACCATAATAACATCTTGTGAATTTTCGATTATTTTAACAAGATGCTGCCCGTGTTCATAAAGCTTTTTAATTTCTTGGTGTTTATTGAGCGCCATCTCCACATTGCTATAGAGTTCAGCATCATCAAAGGGTTTAATCAAATAACTGAGCGGTTGGGAGGCTTTGGCTTCACTCAGGCTGTGTTTGTCTGTATGTGCTGTTAAAAAGATAATAGGAATACCAAAACGCTCATAAATATAGGCTGCAGCTTCTGTACCACGCATACTGCCACGCAGATTAATGTCCATAATCACCAAATCTGGCAACGTGTCCCTAGCTGTTGCAATGGCATCGTGACCTGTAGAGACAATTGGCGTCACTTTGTAACCAGCCTCAATTAAACTGGTGTGAATGTGCTTGGCAACTAAGGCTTCATCTTCAACAACCATGATTTTAGCTGAGGCTTCTGTGTCAACACCTTGACCCATGTTCATAAGGAACTCCTACTGTTTAGCTTAATTGTAAAGTTTTTACGATTAACTTTATGTTTATTTATACTAGTCCTGCTGTAAACCTCTTCGCCTCTGCGGGATGGATACTGACGACAGCCTCGAGTTAATTGAGTGTTGCAGCAAGTTTGATACAACACATCATAAGCGCTTATGGGTTGCACCTGTTCAGATTAAAGGTGCTTTTTGTGTTTCACTGAAGGTGATTGAGATGATGCTAATACATTTCCTAGTTAATTGCTTGAAGAATGAACGATTAACCTACGTAGCTCCGAGTGTCAGCGAGACAACGCTTGTGTAGAAACAGCGAACAATTCCAATGAGAACGGCATAAAACTCGTAAGGGTTTATAGAGTGTTTAATCGGAATCGGTATAAGTTGGCATTACAGGATAACCAGCATAAGAAGCGCCTAGCAAGGTATTTTTAATGGCTTAGCCTGTTTAGTTACAACTTTCACCCAACTGCCACCACGATCAAGCTCGTCTCATCTTTTTTGAAGCTACTTCTTGTTTTGAAGCTACTTCGTGACACGTTCACTAGAGCTCAAAATAGTACACATACATGAGCATCTACTGAAATGCGCCACGCTCAAGCAGTTGGTGTCGTGCAGCGTTACCACTTGCCCGGGTAATACTAACCTCGTATGTATAGTGTAACCCAGCCCCTATAGGATAGGTTTGGGTGTGTACTGCTTTTCATCACAAACTCGTGATGTGGTGACTACATACCTAGCATCTGATAAAATCTCCTCATTTCCTTGTCCTAGCGCAAAACTCAATCTTATACTAAAGTGACTTTTGCGTGGCACAACGTGCCATGCAAAACGCGCGTGAGAGCGTATCCTTAGATGATGTAGACTACGACATTGTTGTTTCGATTTAGTATTAGCTATCTGTAGCACTATTTCGTACAACTACTGTCAATATTACACCAAACCTCTTTTGTTGTGAGGCTCATTAACTGTGACCCAAACACCTTTATCTTCTGAGCTTCATGCGTCATCTAAGCGGCAAGCAACGCGGCTGTGGTTGGGTACAAGTGGCTACACAAATGATGATTGGCGCGGGTTGTTTTATCCAACGGGTTTATCCAGCAGCGATTACTTAGCTTACTATGCACAGCATTTTCCAATTGTTGAACTTAACAGCAGCTTTTATGCGTTACCAAGCCAGCAAGTATTTGCAACCATGGTTGACAAAAGTGCTGGTCAAACTCAGGTGCTTGTTAAGGTGCACCAGTCCGTTACACATGACCGCAGTGCGGACACAGGTTACTATCAAGCGCTCCTAGCTGCAACCACACCTTTACGTGATGCCAATGTGCTAGCTGGTTACCTGCTGCAGTTTCCCTATAGCTTTCAACGAAATAAAGACACCAGGCGCTACTTAGCTGGGTGTTTGCAGCAACTTACGGGGCAACCCCTAGCGTTGTCTTTTAGACACAACAGTTGGGATGCGCCCAGCGTGCTAGACACCTGCCGTCACCATGAGCTTATGTGGGTGAGTGGTGATTACCCACACCTAGATAACTTGCTTGCGCCACACCTTTATGTGACGACACATGCAGCCTATGTGCGCTTGCACGGGCGCAACGAGGCAACCTGGTGGAACGCGCAAAGTGCGTCTGAACGGCACAACTACCGCTACAACGCGCAAGAATTAGAGGGTTGGCTCGAGCAACTCCAGCAAGCTAGCCAAACCCAGCGAGTAGACGACATCTACATGATTTTTGCCAACACCACGCAAGGGCACGCCCTTGCCAACATGGCGACTGTCCAAGAGCTTGCCAACAAGTACGGCTTCATGCTCGAGCAACGTGGAGGCATCAAGCAGCAAGGGTTGTTTTAAGGCGTTGTTGTTTTAAGACACTGTTGCTGATAAGGCACTGTTGTTGATGCAGATACCCGTTTGGCGCAAAGACCTGACTTTTTTTACAGATACGTAAGCCTAGCGTGTTCGCAACGCTTCACGAATATGAGGCAGTTGTTTTTTGAGCATATAGCGGGCAACACTTAGGGCGTTGGCATCACTTAGGGTTAGCGCAATACTAAGCTTGCCGTTAATTCGGTGAATAAGCACACTTTGCTCACTGTACTCGAGCAACACACTTTGTAACGCTGACTTTGAAAAGCCATTTCCCAACGCCACAGCAGCAGAAAGTAACACTTTAAGCACCTTGGCAGCGTCGGGTAATCTGTTACCTGCTGCTAGTAAATACTTGCCTTGGGCGTTGAATAAAATAGCCGCACCAATTTCTGGTTTGCTCACCAGTTCGTTGAGTTGCGCTTGCAAACGCTCCTTTTGTGACCCACCCGAACTGCTTTGAGGACGTGCTTGCGCTTGCGCGGCGGGTGCAGCCGCTGGGCGCGCAGCTTGGGCAGGCTGAGCAGCCGCTGCGGCTGCTTGACGGCTGGCAATTGCTTGTTGAATCGGTGGCAAAATTTCGTCGGGTGTAAACGGTTTTTTGACGATATTCACAGCACCTGCTTGTTTGGCTTTAGTGCGGCTGTTGTCGTCAACAATGCCAGAAATAAGCAAGATAGGCATGGTTTTAAAGGCCGCTTGCTCTTTGAGGGTTTTACACAGCGTAAAGCCGTCCATCCCCGGCATGACCACATCGCTAATGATCAGGTCAACGTTTTTGTCCTGCTCTAATAAACTCTGCGCAGATTCAGCACTATCAGCGGCGACAATGTCCATATCACGCGAGGTTAAAATTTTCTCGAGGGCTTTACGGACGCTAATGCTATCGTCTACGACTAGGACTCTCGCCATAACATGCCTTTCGTGGGGCGCGTTGACAAAGCTGTGGGGTGCTTACAGCTAAGTTGGGCGCAACTACAAGAATACTTTATCTGTGGTGTCATCATACCTAGTATTTCCAGTCGGGTGTTTTCAGTGTGATGTTTTCAAGGTAGTGTTTTCAAGCTGGTGTTTTCAGGCTGACGTTGCCAGTGGGTATTTCTACCTATAACGTTTGTACGGCATTTAAGATTCATTTTAAAGGCTTAGGCAGGGCTTTTCTTTACAAAATGGCACATAGGTTCATAAGCTATGGGGGCATCTTAATACGGTTGTCTGACCGATATCTTGATGTGAGCAGGGTTTGATCTAGCCAAATTGTGGTACTCGAGCGGATATCAAGCGCGTCACAGGCACAAATACTTGTACTCGTCACTATCTTGACCCTAAGCTTGGGGTAAGCAAGCAGCCACGTATCAAGCAGTTCATGAAAAGTTACCCTTACGACGATAGTCCAGCTCAACGGTAACTTGGAAAAGAAGCTTTTCAACCGAAATATCAATACTGCGTTTGTTCTCGGGCGCGCGTTCTAAGGCAACATCTTCAAAACGATACTGGATGTCGCCTTTGACATCCACTTGGTAAAAAATCTCAACTAGCGCGTCTTCGCCTATTTGCTCACCAACATTGGCGTGCAAAAGTTGCCCTTTATAAAAAAAGATCACCGCAGGTTGATTAATCGCACAGTGGAGTTGGCCGGTAACAGCTTTGCCCGTAAGCGATAAAATTAAATCCACCAAGCTAAAAAACGAGTCGAGGTTGCCTTCGATGGTTTCGCCAACGGATTGACTAGCTGCCGCCACAGGCGCTGTGCTAACCCGCCCAATGCGCCCAAGTTCGCGTAATTTAGCCAGGGTCTGCTCGAGCACCATCTCGCTACTGCTTTGCTCGCTAAGGGCTAGCGCGCTGCTCGAGCCGTCAAGCTGATCTGGCCCGATGGCATCATCCAGTAAAACCACCAGCACACGCCGCAAGTTCGTGTCACTAACAACAATCTCATAAAAATCCCAGCCGCTCATGTCGCTTGCTTCTTTGGCAATGACCACCACATCAATTGGGTTGCGCTCGAGCATTGTCAGTGCGTACAAGCCACTGTCTGCCAAATGACTGTTAAACCCCTCAGCGCGAAACACCTCGTCTAGCGCGCTACGGGCAGGCGTGTCTTCCATGACCGCAAGAACATACAAGTCATTTGCCACGTTGGCTCCTGTCAGCAGCAGTCACTTGTACTCCACACTGGCTGATTACAGTTTGATTGTCGTTTGGCACGGTTATTCCTGCTCATTGTTATTCCTACTCATCGTTATCCCCGCTTATCATACCTCTATAGTGATTTATCCTGAGGTGTATTTTGAAAGATGCTAACACCTCTGTTTTTATCTATATCTGTTCTTATCTATATCTGTCCTCATCTATGAACGCCCTAACCTGTTAAGGTCTTAAGTGTCTGAACCAGTTGCGCTTCGTCAACAGGTTTGCTGAGGTAGTCATTGGCACCAAGTTCAAACGCCAGTTGAGAGTGTTTGGCACCTGCACGTGTTGTCATCATAACAATTGGCATGTTGCTGGCACCTTCGGTACGGCGCACTTGCTCAATGACCTCGTAGCCGTTGGCCCTAGGCATCTCGAGGTCGGTAACAATCGCATCAAACAACTCCCCACGTTGAATACGCTCAATGGCTTCTTGACCGTCTACGGCAGTGCTTACCTCAAAGCCACCGCGCTCCAACATGCGCCCGCAGACGCGCCGCACACTCACTGAGTCATCGACCAGTAACACATGCTTGCTAACGACATCTTCTAGAGGTAAGGTCGTTGTTGCTGCTACCTGGCTGTGCTTACTGAGCCTGTCAAAGCTGCTTGGATCCAAAATAAGGAGCAACTCACCGCTGGAAGAAACCGTTACTCCAGACAGATAAAAAACACCTTGAAGTTGCTCGCTGAGCCCGCGCACCACCACTTCTTCAATGCCTAAATAGTCGTCTACAAGTGCTGCAAAACGTTCCCCACCCACGTCCAAAATAACTGCGCTCACATTACCTTCAGCGCGTTTAGGGTTGAGCCCAAATAAACGCTTGAGGTTGTAAATGCGAATGGGTTGGTTGTCAAAAATAAAGTATTCGCGCAGTTCCCCTTCGCCTTGCTGGGTGAGTGCCAGCGAAATAGTGTCCGAGGCATTCATCTGAAAAATTTGCCCGGCAGGAATACGCTGCAAGTTGCGCACGTTGTCAACGGGCAGGGCAAAACGGTTGGGGCCCACTTGGACAATCAGCGCTTCTGAGGTAATTAAGGTAAGCGGCAAGCGAATGGTAAAACGGCTGCCTTGACCGGGCGTACTGCGCACCAAAATATCCCCGTTTAAGCGGCGGATGCTCTCAGCAACGGCGTCCATACCGACCCCGCGCCCAGCTTCGGTAGACACTTTTTGGGCGGTACTCAAGCCCGGTGCAAAGATAAGCTGAATGGCTTGTTCATCGCTTAGTGCCTGAATGGCATCTGCTTGGCCCAGACCTTGTTCAGCGGCTTTGCGTTTCACTGCATCTACGTTGATGCCGCGGCCGTCGTCTTGCACTTCAATAAACACGTCGTTACCACGGTAAAACGCCCGCACAGTAACGACCCCTTCAGCATCTTTGCCACTGCTGATGCGCTCGGTCATGGGTTCAATACCGTGATAAAACGAGTTGCGCACGAGGTGCAAAAGTGGGTCAATAATTGTCTCGACAATAACGTTATCCACCTCAACAGTTTCACCACTAAACTCGAGCCGGTACGATTTATCTAGCGGGGCTTGGTTGACCAGCCGGGTTAAGCGGCTAAACACCCGCCCAATCGGTACCATACGTGAGCGGCTAATCTGTTGGCGCAAGTCTCTGGTAATACTTTGGATGGTGTCAACTTCGCCGCGCAGCCCGCGGTCAATGACATTAAACTGGTTTTGA
>JBCCOX010000110.1:0-10345 GCA_039025155.1 Deinococcota bacterium
CCAGCATGGGCTCAGAGGTTGCCGCGTGAGTTGGACGTTCAAAGACTTATCCGTTGATGTTGATATGACGTATGTAAATCAGCACAAGGTATGGCTCGAGGACGCTCCTCCAGCAGATAAGCTACAAAACCATCAACTAGATAAACTAGATATTTGTAAAGATATTGATGACATACTGACATTGGGCAGATTGGATAAGCCAACGCTCACAAGAGTGCCACTGCCCAAACTAACATCACATCACTTGATGGTGACACCTAATCGTTGTGTGATGCCATCAACTAGTACCTACAAATGCCGTGTTGGAGTTTTAGGCTGATGTGGCAGCGCTTTCTTAGGAAAAATCCTTATCTTTTTGCACTGCTTTTGTTAGTTGTCTTGATTGCCATTAATGTCAACTTGCAAAGCAACTTTTTTTCGCTCAGAGCCATCAACGGTAACTTCCGTGTGCTGTTGCCGCTCATGCTCTTAGCAGTTGGGCAGAGCATTGTGATTATTGGTGGCGGTATCGACTTATCGGTGGGTGCTATCGTCTCCCTTGTCAACGTTATTTTAGTCACCCGGATTAGCCCGGAATCTGGCCTGTTAGGCGTGATTTTGGCGATATTGTTAGGATGCGCAAGCGGGATGCTGGCAGGTGCGGTGAACGGCGTCTGTGTGGCACTGTTGCGTTTGCAACCCATTGTGACAACATATGCAACCAGTTTTATCTTTTCGGGTTTGGCGCTACTTATTTTGCCACGTCCCGGGGGGCAGTTGCCTCGAGCAATGACCCGCTTCTACCGCTCAACACCGCTCAATATTCCTGTGGCAGTGTACGTCATCATCGTCTTGTTACTCATCTGGGGGCTCGTGCGAGGCAGTCGTTATGGGCAGTATTTGTTTGCAACCGGTAGTCAAGCAGATGCCGCTTACACCACGGGTATTCCAGTTTTGCGTGTGAAGTTTGCGAGTTATGTGGTGGCGGGTTTGTTCAGCGCACTGGCAGCGCTTGCGCTTACCTTGGGGATTGGCAGTGGCAACGCGCGCATTGGTGATGCGATGACGCTCGAGTCCATCGTCGCGGTTGTGCTTGGTGGTACGCGTTTACGCGGCGGTCAAGGTGGCGTGGCAGGGGCCATTATCGGCGTAGCAATTTTGGGCATCATCCGCAACCTCATCTCCTTTGCAGATGTGCCTACGTGGTATCAAACCTTGGTGAATGCCAGCATTATTGTGCTAGCACTGGCTGGGCCGGGCGCGTGGCAGCTTGTTGCGCGTCAGTTTGGGAAGCAGCGCCAGCTTAGGAGACCCGCATGACAACCTCATCACCCAACCAAACTCGAAGCAGGCTGAGGCGGATTGCACCTAGCCCGCCACTTATTGCGTTACTTTTAGCGATAGGGTTATTTTTCCTTGGTGGCGTGATTCGTCCGGGGTTTGTCAACGTCAACCAAGCGGTCAATATCTTGCGGCTTGCGTCTCTGTTAGGGATTGTGGCGGCTGGGCAAACCCTGGTGATTATTAGCGGCGGTGAGGGCATTGATCTCTCGGTAGGGTCGGTAGTGACGCTTGGAGCTATTTTGACCTTCCGCTTTTCCAACGGTAGCAACTGGCTTTTGATTGTGGGGTTAGTGGTGGCGCTACTTGCAGGTGCGCTGGTTGGTTTGGTGAACGGCGTAGGCATTGTGGGCTTGCGTATTCCACCGTTGGTGATGACGCTGGGGATGGCGGGTGTGGTGGAGGGCATTGTCCTCGTTGTCACACAAGGTGCTGTGCAAGGGGGGACGCCGCCGCTTCTCGCTGGGCTTATTTCCAGCAATGTGTTGGGGATTCCGGGGAGTGCTTACCTGTGGGCGGGTGTGGCTGTGGGCATGTGGTTGTTGCTCGAGCGCAGCACCTACGGCAAGCACTTATTCGCCATAGGTGTAAATCGTCAAACGGCACGACTTTCCGGCGTGCGCGTGCCACGTGTTGTGCTCATTACTTACACGTTGAGTGGGATGCTAGCGGCACTTGGCGGGTTTTGTCTATTGGGGTTTACGCAGCGAGTGTTTTTGAGTCTTGGCGTGCCGTATTTGTTTCCGAGCATCGCTGCTGTAGTCGTCGGTGGGACAGTGTTAGCTGGGGGCAAAGGCAGTTACTGGGGCACGATGGCGGGTGCGTTGGTGCTTACCCTTATCAACAGTTTGCTCACCGCCATGCAACTTTCTGAGGCATATCAACTGATGGTGCTTGGGACAACCTTGGTTGTGCTTATTTCTATTTATGGGCGGCAGCGTGGGGTACGGCAGTGACTTGGTTTGGGATTGTGCTAGTTAAATAGTCTCTAATCGTAGTTTGCCCAGAAATCTCTCAAGAATTTTCTTGATTTATACGTTGATTATGTATTACTGGTGATGTGAGCACTTAATAGTTAAGCCCACTGGCAGCAATAAAGCGCAACGGGATTACTGTCCAGCAGAGCACAGTGTTATGTCGCCTTCTCAAAAAACTCAACAGTCTCCTTTAATTCCTCATACATTTTATAGTCAAGCTCTTTCATACAGAGTGCTTCGTAAGTTCTTCGAGCTGGCAAGTTATCCTTTTCAACGTAGAGACGAAAACCACATACGTTATTGTCTTCATTTGCACGGTCTTTTACGAATTCATAGAGTTTTCGATAGATGCCCTTGCGACGATGAGAGGGAAGCACATACACACTTTGAATCCACCAAAAAACTCCATTACGCCAGTCACTCCATTCCATGGTTATCATCAATGAACTGATTACCTCGCTGTCTAATTCCGCTACAACATAGAATCCTAGAGCTGAGTTATTCAGCAACTCTCTTACCCCAGAGGCAATGACATCTTCAATAAGTTCCTTGTTTTCAGTCTCTCTGGCCATTGCTCGATTAAAACGAATAAGATCATCTGCATCTTCTCGACTAGCAAGTCTAATAGTAATCTCATCAGACATAAAATCTCCTATTTTATATCGTTGGTGACGTAACCTTGAGCTCAGGAACGCTCTGCGTGCAAGGTATCCCTTGCAGCGACTGGTTAGCAGTTTCCTTCAAGTCTCCTAACATAAAACAGCTCGGCATCTCCTTCATCGAGATTGTATACCGTGCCGCTCGGCTCGTAAGACATGCTCTGCATAAGCCCTTGCATGGGCTTGTTAGATTCATTGGTGGAAGTAAACAATTTGTCGGTTTTGCATATTTCCTCGAGATGCTTGACCAAGGCAGCAGCTATACCTTGCCGCCTACTGGCCTTGTCCACCATCAGCATCGACATGAACCCGTTTGAGAAGAAGGTGTATTCAAGCACTGCATAGCCAACCACCACGTCGTTGGTGAGCGCAACAATGGCTTGCCCTGCGTTGACCCATTCGTGCATATGTTGCTTGTGGCTGGTGTTCTCGGCGGCTATAGGGTCTACCGCATACATGGCTGCCAAGTCAGAGTCTGTTGCGTTTCGTATCTTCATACCATCCCCGCTAACGGCTTAAGCCTATTGGTATGAACTTTATAGCTCCCACGAGTGAATCAAGTCTAGAGTGTAATTTTGTCAGTGCAGGTAGCATCCTCTGTAGCGTATGGGTTAAATGCCGTCACCACGAAAGACTGAGAAAAGCAACTTCTAAATCACGCTCAAAATCTTTGATTGCGTCCTCATAATGCCTAAGCAACTGTGCAACGTCACTGGTTGAGCAATTTCCCAAGCGCACCCAAATTACTTTAGGTGGATAACCAAGTACAAGGCTTCTTTGGTGAAAATCTGCATCTTTGGAAACGACAGCGTAGCTATTTTCTTTGGCATAAGCCCATACGCTAAGGTCATCAGCAGCATTCAGTCCAACGTTTCTTACATGTTCTGAGTTGGGGAAAATATCTTTTAGCAAACCAACTAGATGGTGCGAAAGATTTTGGTCAAAGAGGAGCTTCAAGCTGCAGGTGGAATCGTAACCAGACGACGTTCACGCTCGGCTGCAAATGCAATCGCTGCTTTTAGGTCTTCACGTGTTAGATCGGGAAAGTCCTCGAGGATTTGCGCTTCTGTCATATCAGAAGCTAGATAATCAAGCACTTCGTAAACCGTGATTCTAAGCCCCCTGATACAAGGTTTTCCAGAGCGCTTATTGGGATCAATAGTGATGAAATCTCGGTAATCCATATCCAAAGTCTAAGTTTCTTAGTAGATTCAATCAAGTGTAGACGGAGGAATTTAATTGCCTCGTTATGCACGCAGCTAGTTTGCAGCTCGAGTTAATCATTCGTTACCGTAGACCCCTGTAATTGATAAGTCTGTATAGCATGAGGTGAGATTTTGCCAGCACAGCTAGCATCCTCTTTAGTGTGTAGTTAAGTGGCACGGGCAAGCCGTTCAGTAATCCACTGATTGAGACTTTTACCCTCGAGTTTTGAAGAGGTATAGACTTTGCGATGAAGTTCAGGTGGTAAACGTAGCATAAGTTTTCCCGAGAAAGGCTTATCGGGTTCTTCACCACGCTCCTCACAAAACTCAAGATAGTCGTCTATCGAATCTTTGAATGCCTGCTCGAGTTCATCGACACTTTTACCTTGAAATGTTACGACATCGCGCAAATCAACTACTTCACCATGAAACAAACCTGCTTCATCATCAAATTCAACATGTCCAGAATAGCCTTTATAATTCAGCATTTAGTCCTCCTCTGGTGTAAAACCTGCCTCAGTTAAGAAGCGCCTTACAGATTTCAGCGCACCTTTATTTGTTTCTTTCTGAGGGTGAGGTCGATAAAACACGGCCTTAGAATCTTGAAGTGCGACACGAACCCGTGAGCCTCGTCCTTCGCTGATGTCAGCACCCAAGGTAACAAATAATTTCTCCACGTCTGACCAAGCAACATCAGAGCGAGTAGGGGTTTCAAAAATCGCTTGTAAGGTTTTGGTTTGCTTCTTGCTTAACCCCATAGTGTCATTTTACGACACCAAAAGACTTTGCACCCTCACAAGAGTACAAGCTGACACTTGACGGCTCGAGCTCAGGGATATGATCCCCACAGCGTCCACAGGGTTTAGGGTGTAATTTTGTCAGCACTTGGTAGCATAGGTAGCATCCCCTGCAGCGCTTTACTATGCGATTCCCAACCTACAGACTCCTTAACAACTCAACTGTTCCGGGTGGACCGCTTACTTCCAGAGACACAGAGCCATTATGTTCGTCCACGCTTAAAACAAAGGAAAGAAAACTACAGCAAAGACTTTCTTTCTCAATCAACTCAGCCAATTCAATCACTAGATTAGGCTTTCTTGAAAACATAAACCGAAATCCATTAGTTACTTCTTCAACGCTGTCGGATTGATGGAAAAGACCTGGGATCAGTTCATCTCTGTGATTCTTAAGTTCTTCGGAAGACAAACTGCATGAAACCCCATTACACGACACTTTAACTCCCTCGGAATTCTTTGAACTACTCATGGCTCCCTCTAAATGATGAGCTCATGCCAGCGATTACAGCTATCGGCCGTCTTACAGCACAATCGATTAAACTCAGAGTTACTACCCCAAGACTTATCACAAACAAACATAGCATGAAGTGTAATTTCGTCAGCACAGGTAGCATCCTCTGCGGCATGTAGTTACATCTTTAAGGCTTGTAAGCAACGATTTCAACAGGTGCAATATAAGTTGCGCTGACAGCTTGAATCATATTGTTCAGTTTGGTTGACGTTGTGTTTTGCATTAGCGTATGAAGTCCAAGAGGTGGTGGACCACCTAAAGCCTCGGTCTTTTCGCGTTGTGCTTTAAAGAAACCCATAGCAAATTCATGACGATTGTTCTCGTGTGCAACACGAAAGCTTGTATCGTGTAGGGCGTGCTTATAGTGTTCAGGTGTTGCTAAGAAACTCATCGTCTTTTCTGAGGCCCAAGGAACAGGGAAGTTAAGTTCATTGTTGCCAATTTGCATGATGTCATAGATGCCAAAAACTGCACCAGATTTTAAGACGCGAAAAACCTCAGTAAACAGTTGGGCTTTATTTTCGATGTTCATGCCAACATGCATCATGTAGCTACCATTAAAAACGTCATTACTAAAAGGCAGAGAAAGTGCACTTGCTTCCTGAAGATAGATGTGTTCATCTAAATTGACCCATTTGTTTAAAGCAGTTCCTGTTTGAACATATTCCGAGCTTAAATCCACGCCAGCAACACGGCTTCCATAAGTGCTTGCTACAAATCTTGCTGCTCCCCCCAAACCACAACCAATGTCAAGCAGGTAATCTGCAGAGGAAAAGTTAAGTTGACTCATGAAATGTTCTGTTGCTGCGCGGCCGCCAATATGAAACTCATCTACGGGTGCTAAATCTTCTATGGTTATGGTTTCGGTAGTTTTGCCTAATGTCTTAATCGAATTCCAAATTTCTTTCAGCAAATCTCCGTGAAGGTAATGCTCAGATACACGTTTGTCGCTCATCGGGTTGCCTCCATCTGTTGCATCTCAGCCCGCCCTTGCCACATCCTCTGCAACATGCCCCACCGGCTGCGCCATACCCGTAATAATTTGCTCAACCTCCGCAATTGACGACTGCTTGGGGTCGATGTCATCTGCCACAACCTGCCCGCGCCGGAGCACCACAATGCGGTCAACAACTTGAAACACGTGGTAGATGTTGTGCGCAATCAAAATGCACGAATGCCCTTGGTCGCGTGCTCCCCGCACAAAGTTCAAGACACCCTGCGTTTCTTCCACGCCGAGGTTGTTGGTGGGTTCGTCCAAAATGATGAGGTCGCTGTCAAAGTGCATGGCCCTGGCAATCGCTACCGCTTGGCGTTCACCGCCAGATAGCGCACTTATGGGTGTGGTGGGCGGAATATCCTTGGAGATGCCTACTTGCTTGAGCAAGTCACGCGCAACCGTGCTCATTTTCTCGTGGTCGAGCCGCCGCAACCAAGCTGGCCCGGTGGTAGGTTCGCGCCCTAAAAATAAATTACGAGCAATAGAAAGTTGTGTGACCAGCGCAGAATCTTGGTAGATGGTCTCAATGCCTTGGGCGATGCCGTCGTTGGTGCTGCGCATCGTCACTTTTTGACCACGAATGTAGACGTCACCGCTGCTAGCTCTTAGCGCGCCCGAGAGGATTTTGATGAGGGTAGATTTTCCTGCGCCGTTATCGCCCAAAAGCCCCACAATTTCATTTTTACGAACCGTGAGTGAGACGTTGTTAATGGCTTGCACGGGGCCAAAGTATTTGTTGATGTTGCGCATCTCAATTAAGGCAGCATCAGATTGTGAGGGTATTTGCATATCTGACATTAAACTCGCAAGTTGTGACGCCGCTCGAGCGACGAGTGAATGGCCATCATGCCTAAAATAATGGCACCAATAAAAATGTTGTAGGCAAGTGCCGGCACGTTGGTAAAGTTGATGCCATTGCGCATGAGCCTCAAGATAAACACACCCAACACCGTGCCAAAAATGGTGCCACGTCCACCCATAAGGGCAGTACCGCCGATAACCACCATAGCGATAATTTCCAGCTCGTAGCCCGTGCCGCTGTTGGGATTGGCTGCTGACACACGAATGGAGCTGGTCACACCTGCGTAGGCAGACATGACCGAGGTGAGCACAAATAAGCTAATTTTGGTACGTGCCACATTTACGCCCCTTGCCGTGGCTGCATACGCATTCCCACCAGAGGCTTGAATCCAGTTACCAAACTTTGTCTGAGACAGTACATAGCCAAAAATAACCGCAAAGATAATAAACCAAATGAGTGACGCATAAATACGCAAGTTGCCAATCCGAAAGTCACCGACGATGAGTTCCATAAGTGGTGATTGTGCTTGCCAAGTCCGCTGCGGAAAGCCGCTGGTGATGTACAAGGCGCTGCCTCGTACCACCAGGAGCATCCCTAGTGTCACCAAAAACGAGGGAATCTTAAGTTGGGTCACGAACCAGCCGTTAAAGAGGCCAATGAATACGGCTGTGAGGATAGCTAGGAAAAAGCCAAGCTCGAGCGACGTTACCCCTTCGTTAAAAAGCGTCCACATCAGCACTGGCGCAAAGCCAAACACCGACCCCACCGACAGATCAAACTCGCCAGCGATCATCAGTAAGGTCATAGCCAGGGCAATCATGCCGAGTTCAGGCACAAAGGCCAGCAAGTTGCCGAGGTTAAACGCACTTAAATACTGACCAGAAGACAGCACTGTAAAGACGATAAGCTCGCCTATCACAAGCACCAACGGTCCAAACTCTGGCCGGAGGATGAGTTTTTGGAGGGGTTTTAGCAAGCGGAACTCCTTGGATGTGGGGATGGCACTGATTGCCATCTGTGTGATGTTCCTAAGTGTGATGTCATCATCTAGCAATGGTTTGGACTGGCCGGCGATGTCTCTAAAGCTGCGATGTTTCTAAGTGTTTCCATAGTGACTTTGCGACATGGAACGTGAATGAATCACGTTCCTTAAACGCTACCGCTATCTGTATCTTGCAGATACAGATAGGAGATACTTAAAACTAATGTCTCAAGGTGAGGCACACATCAGCAACATCTGTACCTCACCTAATGACTACATCAATTTAAAGACTGAGTTATACTAAATCGAAACAACAATGTCGTAGTCTACATCATCTAAGGATACGCTCTGGCTGCGCCGTACTTCGTGTACACGCGCGTTTTGCAGGGTACAACGTGCCACGCAAAAGTCACTTTAGTATTATTTCAAGCTTGTCGAAAGTCTACTGGCCCGACAAAATATCGTCGTAAACTTGTGCGGTGTCGGCTTCGTAAAGCGCGCCTGTGACTACACTAAAGCCAACTGGAATACCGCTAGCTTCCATCGCAGTAAGTGACAAAGCAACGTAACTGGTGGCTTGCGGGTCTTGCCACTGGGCTGCGTTTACATAGCCATTGAGCACCTGTTGGGTTGTATCCAACGAATTACCCCAACCAACTACAGGAATGTCGCCAGCTTCAACACCCACTTGGTCAAACACACGTTTAATACTACCCGTGACCAAGTCACCCATGCCAATAATGGCATCAATCTCGTCGCGGTTAGCAAACAGGTAATCTGACATACGAGTGATGATCTCTGCTTGATCAAGGGTGGCGTCGGTCACTTCCCAGGTGATACCTAAAGGTTCAAATACGCTCGAGATACCCTCTTCTTCTTGCACCGCATAGGTGGCACCGGGAACCTCAACGGGCATCCACACAAAGTCTCCTGATTCAACCAGACCGTTGTCTACCAAATACTGGGCCCACGCGCGTCCAAAGGCAACGTTGTCACCACCGACGTAAGCGTTAAAGTCAGCATCTGGGTCAGGGGTATTAAAGTTCACGACAGGAATACCTGCAGCTCTAGCTTCACTAACAACTTCAATGAGGCTACCGGGGTCAGGGCTAGTTGTAGCAATACCCGCTGCACCTGCTGCAATGGCAACTCGGACAGCCTCTTGGTGAGAGGGTACATCGCCACTGTGGAAAGAGGTACGCACGGTGTTGCCGGTATCTTCTGCCCACTGCTCAGCGCCATCTAAAAAGTAGGTCCAAACGGGGTCAGCTGGGTCGCCGTGAGAAATCCAGTAAAAGACGTTGTCTTGAGCTAAGCCCAATTGAACGAGCGTTAACAGCGATAAACTTAACCAAAGTGCAAGCTTTTTAAGCATAGGTATGGCTCCTTATATAAGGGAATGTCACTAAGGGGTTGACTCAAACAGGCGGATAATTTGGGTTAGCCTTGGCATTGGTATTTTGTTGACACTTTGCAATATCATAAAACTTATGACGTATTAGCACATTACCTCGAGCTCAATCTTGTCTAAAGGTGGGTCGCTCGAGGTTCACGGATACGCTTAAACCCCTTTCGTCTTGAAATATGTTGGCTCAGTATACTGGTACGTACCAGAATGTGTCTAGTGTTGACAAGATGTCTAATTTAAGAGGATATTGCATCACCAAGCTGATTTCACCACAAAGATGATTTCAAGAAAGCACGTTGCAGATTGCCTTAAGACGTTAAATATAGTGATGGATTTATTGTATCTTTAGCTTGGTCCTGCAATATGACAATCTCAACACATACCAAGTACATCTGTGGCGCAAGGCTAGGGCCCTAGGCTCGTATACTAAGTATGTGCGCAAGATCATCCACATCGACATGGATGCGTTTTATGCCTCCGTTGAACAGCGTGATAATCCAGAATTACAGGGAAAAGCGCTCGCTGTTGGTTACGACGGTCCGCGCGGCGTGGTCATGACTGCCAGCTACGAAGCACGCCAGTTTAAAGTGGGCTCGGCGATGCCCTCTGGCATGGCTAAAGCGCGCTGTCCTAACTTGCTATTTGTGCGCCCGCGCATGCGTGTTTACCGCGACGTCTCGCAGCAAA
>JBCCOX010000111.1:0-10305 GCA_039025155.1 Deinococcota bacterium
GCACCAGTGAGGTGATGCCATCTTCTGGCTGAAACGGGTCTGCGCCAATGGTGAGGCTACCGGTAATCTCCTCACAGTCTGCCAATGCTGTTAGTTCTGCAACTTGCTGGGTGACGCTGTAATCACCTTCGCAAATGCGCGCCATGTCACCTGTGCGGCAACTTGTGAGGTTGCCTGTAGACAAATCTACGGTAAACGGCAAGCTGAGCGCGGCACAGTCCAGCACAGGGTTAAAGCTAACAGTAACAAAGTTGCTTACATCGTAATTGCTGATGGTTTCAAGCCCCTCGAGCGTCGTGAGTACTTGATTATTTGTAACTGTCATATCACTAGCGACGGTTTGCAGGCTGGTTAAGCCTGCCAAGGTTGTCAGTGCAGGATTGTTGACAATACGAAGCTGCTGACCGACGCGCGCAAGCCCGTTTAAGCCTTCAAGAGATGTAAGGGACGCATTGGTGTCAACATTTAAATCAAAGTTAATAGCGCTTAGGTTTGGCGCTGCATCCAGCGTGGTGAGTTGGGGATTGTTGCTGATGTTGAGTGTGCCGTCAATGGTCTCGAGCTTGTCAAGTCCGGCTAGGCTGGTGAGTCTGGCGTTATTAGCAATCTCCAAACCTTCATCAATAAACTCGAGACTTTCAAGACCTGCTAGTGAGGTTAGTGCGTCGTTATCAGCAATAACATTAAAATAGCTACCTGCTGGCGGTGGGTCTATGCCAATTGGCGGAATGCCTAAACGAGTCTGTGACGTAGCTTTTGATGTAGCTTTTGAAGGTACACGTCGTGACTCAATGTCTGGGCCAATGGACACAAGTGCGTCCACCCCAGCCAGTGACCTCAAGCTGTCGTTGTTGATGATAGCCACTAAGCCGTCAACACGACTTAGGCTTGTTAGTCCCTGAAGCGATTGTAACGACGCATTGTCTTGAATCCCTAAACCTGCGAGTGTTTGCAAGGTTTCTAAACCTGTGAGTGAGGTTAGTAGCGCGTTGTTTCGTATGTCTAGGGACGCTGCTGTACGAAGCATTTCCAAACCTGCTAAAGATGTTAGGGCATCGTTGTCTGCAACTGTCAAACTTCCACCCATGTCTCTGAGGTTAAGCATGCCCGCAAGGGATACAAGCTGGTCATTGTCTTCAATGCGAATGATGCCTATTGACCGCAAAGCATCAAGCCCCGTTAGCGACATTAGCCTGGGATTGCCCTCAACGGACAACGTCCCACCGACAAGGGTCATATTATTTAAACCTAAAAGTGCGGTTAGTGCGTCGTTCTGGTAGATGCTGATGCTTGAATCCACCGAGCGGAGGTTGTCAAGCCCAGTTAAGTTAGTAAGTGCAGCATTGTCGCTGATAACTAGTGCGCCATCAACCTCACGAAGGTTGTCTAGCCCTGCCATCGTTATGAGTTGCGGGTTGTTGCGAATTTGCAAAGCTGCACGAACAACCTCTAAATTGCCCAAACCTTGCAGCGACTGCAGCGCAGGATTATCTTCAATTTCTAGGTTGACCAAAACAGAAATAGCCTCGAGCCCCTGCAAATTAACAAGCACGTCGTTGTCTTGAATTAGCAAATTGTTCTCGAGGCGAAGCTCAGGGTTAAGCCCTTGCAAACTCACGAGCGCGTCGTTATTGATAAGCGCCAAAGTGGATGCAAAACGGTCACTTTCAAGTAAGGCTAGGTTGTCCAACCCTTCTAAAGAGGTGACATCTGTGTTGGCAATCGTCAGCCCACCAGCTACGTACTCGAGGTCACTTAGTGGCACAAGTGAGGTAATAGCACCACCCTGTTGACTGCTGTGCTGACCACTTAAAGTACTTGTGTCCAAGGGGTTAATTGCCAAGCTACCCGTTACCGACGTACAGCCGCGCAAGGTTTCCACGTCCGCTTGTGAACTCGCCACAATGTCCCCTTGACAGACTCGTAAATTGGGGATGGGCGGTTGCGGTGTCAGGTCAGCGTCGTTGATGGTAATGGCTAACTCACTGGGAGTTACTAAGTTGTAAGCATCGTTTTCAAGGATGACAAGACGGGCCTGCTCGAGCCCTTCGTCTAGGTCATCTTCAGGGGCGCGCAGGGTGACGGCTGTCCTCGAGCGCAAGTCTTCAAATACCACGCGGTACACGCCATCAACCAGGTTAGCCCCGTCTAGCACAATATCTTCTGTACTTGTTGGGTCAGGCGTGACGAGTTGCACGCGCACAATTAAGCGGTCTCGAGTTGTGCCCCAACGCTCGAGCTGAACTGTTTGGGATGTTCCTTCAGTTAGCTCGAGAACCGTTTCCTCCACAAAGCGCACGCTGTTAATGACCTCATCACTTGCAGCTAGTACTTGCACCGTAAGCTCGTCGGTCACAGCTACCGTGCCATCACTCACAGTTAATCGCAAGCTGTACACACCAGCAACATCCGCCGTAAACGTGGCAGTTAAGCTGTCATCATCTGTTAGTTCAATACTACTTGTGTCGGGCTTATCAACAACTTCCCAGATAAAGCTGAGGTCGTCACCGTCTTCATCACTGACTTGACCAGTTAAGCTAACAACCTCACCCACGCGGGCGTCCACATCTGCGCCAGCACTTACAACGGGCGCGCGGTTAGTAGGTGGTGATGTAACTTCATCAATAACCACGGTGAGGCTTTGGCTTAGCCCAGAATCCAACGTCAAGGTGATGGTGTACGTGCCGGCTTGGGTATAGGTATGACTAACCTGTGTCACCGTTCGGCAATCGGCAATCGTGCGCGGTGTGCTGCCATCCCCAATATCTACCATACAACTTGTTGCTGCTTCGCCCCCAAGCGACCAGTTTAGGGTGATACCTAGCGCTGTACTCATCACCTCACCCGTAAGCGTTTCAATACGTGCTGGTGTAGGGTCAGGGACAGGAGGCTCAGGTACATTGACATTCACCGTGACACTGCTGCTATCACTACCTGCAGCGTTGGTTGCGGTGAGGGTGTAGGTTGTTGTTTCCAGCGGCGTCACGGTGAGCGGGCTGGTGAGAGGTAGGTTTTGGGGCGGCTCGAGCACTACCTCAACAGGTTCAGTTCCTAAAACTTCCCAACTGAGGGTGACGCTCTCACCTTGCTCAATTACTACCGCTGAGGCAGTTAGGGTTACGTCGGGCGCAACTAGTTCAACATCTTCAGCACAACTCACCAGTACGATGAGGCCTAGCAGAATTAGCCATCTGCGAATCAGCATTTAGATTAACTCCTTATAAAAAGAATGGGCGAGGGAGGCTCGAGCCTTCCTCGCGGTGTACGTCTGATTTAGTTAGTGGGGCAGTTGACGAGGTTGCCAGTAGATGTGTCAACGCTGAACGGTAAGACAGGTGGCGGCGTGCAATCGAGGCTAGCGTTGTCCACAATTTGAACCGTGTTGCCATCGCTGTAGTTAGTGATGTTTTCCAACCCTGACAGTGAGGTCAAAAGTGGATTATTGCTGATAGAAATGTTATTTTCTACGGTTGTCAGGTTACTAAGTGCGGCAATGGAAGTGAGCGCGTCATTACCATTAAATGTACCAATACTAAGATCATCAACTGAAGATAAGTTCTCTAAGCCTGCTAATGACCCCAATGCATCATTATCATCAATGCTCAATCTTCCTGTACTCGAGAGGTTGGCTAAAGCCGCTAGCGAGGTGAGTTGAGGATTGCCGTTTAGAGAGAATGGTCCTTCAACGGTTTGTAAGTTGTCTAGCCCAGCTAGCGAGGTAAGGACCGGATTAAGGCCAATTTGTAAGCTCAGTCCAGCACTATTGAGATTTTCAAGCCCAGTCAGTGAAGTTAACTCGGTGTTAAAGCTGATATCTGCTTCACCTTGAATGGTCTCGAGGTTGTTTAAGCCTGCTAGCGTAACAAGGGAAGTACGGCTCACAAAAAAGTTGTGCTCGATCGTATTAAGCCCTGTGAGGTCAAGGCTAGTTAGTGGAACATTGCTTAGCGCCATTTCAAACGTTGACGCCAAACTTGGAAATACAAAAGATGTTAACGCAGGATTCTCAGTAATCCACAAAGTACCTGTACTGCTGGGTGCTGTGCTATTTAGCGTGATAGTGCTGAGCATGGTGTTGCGTTCTATAAACACACTTGTAATAGACGTGGCTAAGTTGGTGAGTTCAACCGAGCTAAGCACAGGGTTATCGGTAATTTGGACGGCGTTCCAAGGGATGTCCTCGAGCCCATCAAGGGAGCTCAGTACATCATTTGAAATAATGCCTAGTCTATCTCCAGAGCTTATGCCATCAAGCCCAGCTAGCGAGGTGAGTTGCGGGTTAGCAAAGATGCTCAGTGAACCTATGTCTGTAATGTTCTCTAGCCCAGTGAGTGAAGTGAGTTGCGGGTTACGTGAAAGTGTGAGACCACCGGGTTGCTCGAGCGCAGGCATACCTGCTAGTGAACTAAGCCCGTCGTTATCAGCAATTAAAAGCCCAGCTTCAACACGCTCGAGCTTATCTAGCCCACTAAGCGAGCTAAGCGCGTCATTGTCAATAATTTGGAAGTAGTTATTGGGGTCGTCCACAAAATTGGGCGGTTCAGGAAAGTTAAGCCCTACGGTGCTGAGGTTGGCAAGTCCAGCCAGTGAGTTAAGTTGTGGGTTTTGTCGAATAATCAGCGCGCCACCCACCTCACGTAAATTTGCCAAATTTTCTAGCGATGTGAGCGCGGCATTACCACCAATGACAAGGGTACTGTCTACCACCGCGAGTTTCTCGAGCCCAGCGAGTGAACTTAAGGCGTTGTTGCCTTGAAACGGCATGCCTATTTCGAGCGCACCTGAAACATAGCTAAGTTCAGATAGCGCTTGTAACGAGGTAATAGCTCCGGGTTCGGTTTCTTGAATGAACAGGTTGCCAATTTCTGTGCAGCCAGCTAGCTCGTCTAGTTTTGCTTGGGTGCTTACCAAAAACACATCGCCACAGACTTTAGATTCACCGTCTAGCACGGTGACGATGACTCGAGCCGTAAAACTGTCAACCGCATTGGAGGCCGTAAGCCTGTAACTCGTTGTTTGCGTTGGCGTCACTTGAAGACTGCCCGACAGCTCAACCTCACCAATATCTGGCAAAATGCTCACCGTGATAGGCGCTGCGCCAGTTACGTCCCAGCTTAAGGTGGCGGTTTGGCCGGCTGTGAGGGTCTCTGGCGCTATGGTGAATGTATTGATGGTCGGTTGCGACCCTTCAATGCTCACACAATCCAGCAAATTGCCCAACGATGCATCTAGCGTAAATTGCAGATTTTGGGCGGGACAGTCGAGGCTGGTGTTGTCACTAACAGCTATGTAGCCAGCAATATCGTCATCTGTTAAGTTGGCGATGGCTGCCAAAGACACAAGTGCATCATTATGTTGAATCAACGACTCGTCGAAATCTTCGCTGATGCCAGTAATGCCCTCGAGCCCAGTTAGCGTAGTCAAAGCGTCATTATTATCAATCACCAAACTTTGTACAGGCGAGTTGATGTTGGCTAGCGGCGCAAGTGACGCTAGCACTGCGTTGTTGCTGATACGTAAACTCGTGCTAAGCGCGGTCAGCTTTTCAAGGCCCGCGAGTGAGCTTAGGTGAGGGTTATCTGAAATGTGTAAGCCGCCCACAGACGTTAAGCTGGTTAACTCTGTTAGGGAGCTAAATTGCGTCCCGCGCATATCAGTATCACTATCACCACTGTCGTTATCAGCACTGTCACTATCACCACTGCCATTATCACTGCTGCCACCAGTACCGAAGTCACCGTAATACGAGCTGGCATCGCCAATGCCTAACACGCCAGCAATACGAGTGATGTTTTCAAAGCTTTTTAGCGAGCTGAGGCTGTCGTTGGCAGCTAGCAGTACATCACCTTCAACGCTGGTCAGTTGTTCAAACGTACCTAGCGACGTAAGCCTAGGGTTATCCAAAATGTGAATGCCAGAAAAGCCTACAAACTCGAGCTTATTGATGCTTGTAAGCGAGGAAAGCTGCTCATTACTTACAATGTGCAAGCCTCCAACAGAGCTGAGGTTTTCAAGCCCAGCCAATGACTCGAGGCGGCTGTTACTCCTAATTGATAACCTGCCACCAACGCTTTCAAGCTTGGCAAGTGCAGCTAGGGATACAAGCTGCGGATTGTCTTCAATGGCGAGTCCAAAAAATCCTGTTGAACTGAGATTTTCTAACCCTGTTAGAGCTGTGAGCGACAGGTTGCTGCGTACTATGAGCTGCCCGTCGGTCTTTTCCAAACGCTGCAGCCCGTCTAGATTAACGAGGTTGTCGTTACTTTCAATAATTAAAAACGATCCAACTGTTACAAGGTTATCTAAACCCTTGAGCGAGGTTAAACCGTCTAGATTTGTCAGTTCAAAGATGTCACGTGTTGAGCTAAGTCGTTCAAGCCCCTCGAGCGAGTTTAGCGTTGGGATGTTTTTAATCCTGAATGCTTCGGTAACTGTCTCGAGGTAACGCAACGGCACAAGTGATGTGATGGGCGAACCTGTAGGCACATCGTTAAACGGCAGGGTTGCGTCTGGGTCAATGATTAACGTGCCAAGGACAGTCCTACACGCAAAGAGCGCATCTATATCTTCTTGATACCTGACAATGATGCCGCCTTGACAAGAACGTAAGATGGGCGGTTCAGGCTCACCGGGCTCAGGTGCGTCATCTACAATATTCAGCGTTACTTGGCTAGGTTCCATTACCTCGTAGTCGTCACCTGCTAATAACGCTATAACAACTGTCTCCGTGCCTTCGTCTAGGGTGTCCTCTGTTGCGGTGAGGACTAAGCGCGTCCTCGAGCGGCGTTCTTCAAAGCGTACTTGGTAGATGCCATCAGCTAAAGTTGCATCTGTGATGTTGTAATCGTCTGCTGTTGCACTAGAACTTGCTGCAACGCGCAGGCTTACCGTGAGGGAAGATGTTGTGCTACCCGTGCGCTCGAGTTCAACAACCTGCGGCTGACCTTCCACAAGGTTCGTTGCCACATCATCTGGTACAAAATACACGCTGTTGCGTGGTGAATCATCTACCACGGTGATGCTCGTGTCATCAGAAACAACGCTATTCCCGTCTCGAGCAGTCAATCTAAAGCTATAGACACCGGGGACATCTAACCGAAACGTCGTTGTGAGGGTGTCGGTGGTACCGCCCAGCGAAAATTCAAAGGTGCTGGTAAACGGTTTATCGGTAAGCTCCCAAGCAAGTATTAGCGTGTTACCATCGGGGTCAGTTGCTTGCCCTGTGAGGGTCACATAATCACCTAAAGTCACGCTAACGTCATCACCTGCGTTGACGGTGGGTGGCGTGTTGGTTGGGTTGTCTGTAGGTGATACCGTAAGCCTGAGTGTTTGGGTTGCGCCCGATGACAAGCTAAACGTGACGATATACGTGCCTGCTTCGCTGTACGTGTGGCGTACTTCCGTAGTGGTCACACAATCTTCAAAACTAAGTGCTGGACTGCTGTCACCGAGTTCAATGCTGCAGGCACTCGCTGAAGATAGCTGCCAGTTTAAGGTCACCTCGAGCCCATTACCTGCTGTCGGCGTTGAAGTTAAGCTGGTGATTGTGGGTGCAGCAGGTGGCGTAACTGCAACCGTAAACTCGCGGCTGGTACTGCCTGCACTGTTCGTTAACGTGAGCGTATAGGTTGTTGTTTCTGTTGGGGATAATGTTAACGGACTAGTGACAGGCTCATCTGGCGTATCACTTGGGGTAAGGGTTGCTGTTACTGGGTCGTCGCTCGAGGTCTCCCAACTTACTGTTAGGCTCCTTCCTTGCACGATGCTTTCAGACGACAGCTCAAAGCTCATCACCTGAGGACGTTGATTGACTGTGACTGTCACCTCACGGCTTTGGCTACCTGCGCTGTTGGTAGCTGTCAAGGTGTAGGTCGTCGTTTCAATTGGGCTGACATCCAAGGGACTTGTCAAGGCAACATCATCTGGCAGGACTGGCTCGAGCGTCAACGTCATCGGCTCACTGCCACGTACATCCCATGTCAGCGTGCTGCTTTCCCCTTCGTTAATAACCTCTGGACTAGCAGCAAACGTAAGTCTGGGGGCTTCTGCTTCATCCCCCGAACACGCAACTAAGCCAATAACAATCACAAACCCTATAAGCACGTAAACCTTACGAAGCTTCATAGAATCTCTCCTTAAGTATTAAGTTGTGACAACGTTACACAACGCTAAGCTGGAATTACGTGAGGCTGTGTTCTTAGCTAAAAAGTTCGTTTTGGATCTACTTAAAGCAGTTCCGGGATACGCTCCCCCACACTGAGTGGGTCTATTTCTACTCCCCTAGGTCGCACGCGCAACTGCCTGGAGGCAGTTACTCGTGGAAACGCTATTACCTATAAGTTTTAGCTAACCCCTACCACATCACCTCAATATAAAGACGCTCATTGCTAGATAATCTGAACTTTATCTACATTCCCCTGAACGCACCCTGAACACGTGCGTAATGTTGCTTGCAGTTCGTTCAAGGGATAATGAATGTATTCTTGATTACTAATTTAAAGGGTTAAGGTTAGATTGTGTGACCGTCTTATACGAAGGTCTTCATTAAGCCACTAACTGGGTTACATAAGTAGTAAGGTTGTTAAGTTTTTGTAAAAAGTATGGGCAAGCGGCTGTTTTTTGCTTAAATTTAGGACTTCAATACGTCACTCGAGGTTGTTTTGACCTCTTTTGATGTGGCAGCGTAATAGGTAGATGTATACCCACTTGACAACATACACACAAAGCTGTTATTTTGGAATCGATTCCAAAATTAAGAAGCTTAGTTTTCTCTTGCTCGAGATATTTACATGTCTACAAAACGTTACACAATTCAAGACATAGCTCGTCAAGCTGATGTCGGCGTCGGCACGGTATCTCGTGTACTGAATAACGATGTCAGCGTGAAGCCTACAACTAGGTCCAAAGTCCAAGCTGTCATTCAAGCTATGGACTATCAACCTAGTTTTATGGCGCGCTCGTTGCGCACGCAAAAATCCAATACTTTTGGCTTTATTGCAGACGCCGTTACGACGACACCCTTTGCCGTGAACCTGGTTAAAGGTGCACAAGATGCAGCTTGGGAACACGGTAAGTTGTTACTCATTGTTGATGCAGACAACAATCCTGAAATGCGTGAGCGAGCGCTTGAAAGTATGCTCGAGCGCGATGTTGAAGGCATCATCTACGCCGCTATGTTTCATCAAGAAGTGAGCTTGTCTGAGGCGTTTGGCACTGTGCCCACCGTTCTGGTGGACTGCTACACAGCAGATAACCGCTTTACGGCCAGCGTACCCGACGAGGTTCAGGCTGGTAGAGATGCAACCCGCGAGCTTTTGCGTCGAGGTCATGAGCGAGTTGCCATTATTTTAAATGCCTCTTTGGAGTCACCATATCCAGCCGCAGCCGGGCGCTATCAAGGCTACTGTGAGGCGCTCGAGGAAGTTAATCTTCAACCTATGCCTGAACTTGTTCAAATTGGCGAAGGCAATGCCGCCTCTGCGTTTGCCTGCACGCTTACGCTCATGGCACTTCCTGACCCACCTACAGCTATTTTTTGCTGTACCGACCGTATGGCGTTAGGTACGTATGACGCCCTGCGAAGTTTAAATTTAAACATACCCAACGATGTTTCAGTCATTGGCTTTGATAATCAAGCTGTTATTGCTGAGCAACTTTACCCACCGCTGTCAACCATGGCACTTCCCCACGAAGCTATGGGGCGCTGGGCCATTGAGCAGTTGCTCGAGCACCCCAGTCCACCACCAACTAACCACGTATTCCCCTGCCCCCTCATTTCCCGCGCATCTATCAAAATACTCAAAACGTAAGTTATTTTGCACGCGGTATCCACTAATCCCCTTTCCACCCGTTTGGAATCCTTTCCAAATTGCCATGCGTACTCGGTTCACAACACATTAAGGAGGTACACCCAAGCTCAACACATCACAAGTTCATCTAGCACACCCCCATCCAATGCTGTTTCAACATTTGTTTTTTAGGAGGAATACAGTGACAAAACTCATCCGCTTTTTAAGTGTCTTACTCATCTGCAGTACCGTCAGCGCGCAAACTGAGCTAAGCCTGTGGTATCACGGCGCAGGCAATGCTGCTGAACGTGACACCTTACTCATGATTATTGATGACTTTAATGGCTCACAAAGCGACTGGGAAATTGTTCTTGAAGAATTTCCCCAAGCCTCTTACAACGAGTCCATCGTGGCTGCAGCCCTCTCTGGTGACCTGCCAGATATTATTGATGTAGACGGGCCTGTCATGCCAAATTGGGCATGGTCTGGTTATATGCAACCCCTCGACATAGACGAA
>JBCCOX010000112.1:0-10287 GCA_039025155.1 Deinococcota bacterium
CGGCTGTCAAACTCGGTGCGAACAGGTTCACCGTTGGCATCATAAAAACGCGCTAGTAAATCGCCGACAGCTCCCTTGGCCCGCAGTTCAGCAAGTTGCGGGCCAGACACAATCCCGGCTGTGGTCAGGGTGGCGTCTGGTGTAACCGTACCCGCACCAAGCAGAGCCACGTTGCAAGCTCTTGCCAGTGCCAAGGGTGTTCGGATGCTAGAGTCACGCAAAAGTGCCTCACGCAGTTCAGGATTTTCAAGTAGGACTGGCGCACACAGGTAGTACATACGCCCAGACAAACGCTCAGCAAACATGCGGGCGATGTCGTTAGGGTTAACTGCGGGCAAACTATCGGCAATGCCGCCCATCATCATGACCACCGCGCTGTGGTCGCGCTCGAGCGCGCGGAAGTGTTTTGCTGTCTCGAGCAGCGTGGCGCCCCAAGCTGTGCCCAAGGTCATGCCGTCTTCCAAAATTTTAGGGAGATAACTTGCGGCAGCTTGCCCCAAAAGTTCCGTCAAACGTTCGGAATCTTGCGGCGTAGGCATCACAAAAGCATCTTTAAGCTCGAGCTCACGCTTTAACTCAGCTTCAAGCGCTAAACAATTGAAACGTTTGTCTGACAATTGTATGGAGACAGCACCACTATCAAAGCCGTCGCGCAAGAGTTTGATGACTCTCGAGCGGGGCATCTCAAGCAGCTCAGCAATATCACTTTGAGTTAGCCCTTCAACGTGATACAACCATGCCACACGTAAAATTAAGTCGTTGGAGGCTATGCGTTTGTCGTCCATGTGTCAGTTTATAAGCTCGGGTACAGCCAAGTTGGCTGCACAGCACACATTAAGCATTTCCATCTGAAGTTGCTGGAGCAACTCCAGATACGAGCTATGTGAGTAGAAATGGACCCACTAGGTGTGGGGGGCTTCTCTTGGAATTGCTAATTAATATACATCATGAGGTGCGTGCTAGACGTGTTTAGGCGGGTGCGGGTAGCTCATGTGTAGCAACCCGCACAAAAAATATCTCGAGCACCGCAGTAGGTCGTCAAACTAGCCTTGGTACTCGAGATGTTCAGGAGGTATGGAACTTTTGTCTCGTGCTGCTTCCAAATGTAGCACTTGTAGTCACAAAGGTCAAGCCTTATAATCGCTTCATTATTTTGTTACTGATTTTTAAGTCGCTTAGATGCAAACATCATCAACTGTAAACGTTGGTTTTACATACTGTTAGCTGTGAATATTGGGGGCGTATGCTCAATCTGCAGTTTCGTACCTGAGCAGCGTGCAATATTGCTAGGTGAAGTATGGCTGGGTGAGATCACTTTGTTGGGGCATACTCCCTTGTGGATGTGAGCCTCACCAAAAACCTCGAGCGTGTCTTGTGAACGACGCCGTATACACCTGACGATTTTGGAGGATAATCCTAACCATGAATGTAAACGGCAAACCTATGCGTACCATTTGGCTGGACGCTCACGATGCCAGCCTTGTACATATCATCGACCAACAGCAGCTCCCTCACGTATTTGAGGTCATGCAACTTAAGTACGTAGCTGATGTTGCTAGAGCAATTAAAGACATGCACGTGCGCGGTGCTGGGCTCATTGGGGCTACGGCGGGCTACGGGATGTATTTGGCAGCGTTAGACGCGCCCAAGACAAATCAAACTGAGTTTTTAGCAGCTTTGGACGAGGCTGCAAAAATCTTGAAAGCTACCCGGCCCACAGCCGTAAATTTAGCATGGGCCTGCTCGAGGCAACTCACCAACATCCGCAGTCAGGTGGCTGCGGGCCTAGACATAGACGCGCTAGTTGAGGTCGCCAAAACCACGGCTCGAACCATTGCTGATGAAGATGCTGACTTTTGTCGCCGTATCGGTGAGCACGGGCTTCCCATTATCCGTAAGCTCTCACAGCAAAAATCTGGTGACACCGTCAACATCTTGACACACTGCAACGCGGGCTGGTTAGCCTTTGTGGACTACGGCTCAGCGACTGCCCCCATTTACGCTGCGTTTAATGCGGGTATTAACTTACATGTCTGGGTAGATGAAACCCGGCCGCGCAACCAAGGTGCTAGCTTGACGGCCTGGGAGTTGGGACAACACGGCGTTCCCCACACGATCATTGCCGATAACGTGGGCGGGCATCTTATGCAACATGGACTGGTGGATATGGCCATCGTCGGCAGTGACCGCACCAGCTACACGGGCGATGTCGGCAACAAAATTGGCACTTACCTCAAAGCACTTGCTGCCAAAGACAATGACGTTCCCTTTTACGCAGCATTGCCATCGTCCACCTTTGACTGGACGTTGGAAGATGGTGTTCGCGGTACACCTATTGAAGAACGTGCAGGTGATGAGGTTACGCACATGACTGGGATTGCTGTTACTGGTCCAGCAGCAGGTCAGGTGACAAAAGTACGCATCACACCCGAAGCTAGTCCTGCCAAAAACTACGGCTTTGATGTCACACCTAGACGACTAGTCACCGGACTCATCACAGAACGCGGTGTCTGTGATGCCAGCGCTGAAAGTATCTTGACTTTGTATCCAGAAAAACGTGTGCTGGTTGAGGAACACAGAGCATCACACGCAAATAATGAAGATGGAGGTACTCATGTCGTATCAACCTCTTGATGAACAAAGTGTCATTACATATTTGCAGCAATCTGCACAGCGCGTGGGGCGTTTGGCGAGTCAGATTGGTGTGGATAACGCTTTACACGCCCGTGAAGTAGGCGATGGCAACCTCAACCAGGTGTTTATTGTTGCGGTGGGTAGTCAAGACAGTCCAAGCGCAACCATCATTGTGAAGCAAGCGCTACCCTATTTGCGGGTTTCAGGTGAAGGTTGGCCGCTTAGCCGTGAGCGGATGCGCTTTGAAACGCAAGCACTTCTTAAATACAGCGAGTTAATGCCTGAACTTGTGCCTGACATCTATCATCACGATTTGGAGATGTCGCTGGTGGTGATGGAATATTTAGACGGCTTTGAGGTCATGCGTGGGCCAATCAGTAAAGGACAGCACTTTCCCAATTTTGCTGTCAATATTGCTGAATTTATGGCGCACAGTCACTTTTTTACGTCAGATGCGTATCTGGCAAGTGCAGACAAAAAAGCGGCCCAAGCGGCGTTCATTAACCCTGAACTTTGCAAACTGCAAGAAGATTTTGTGTTTACCAACCCGTTTATGACCTCGCCGGAAAATAACTGGAATCCACTCTTGGAGCCAGACATCATTCAATTACGCGGGAACGCAGCCCTCAAACTCACCATCAATAAAACCAAATATGACTATATGACCAACGCCCAAGCTATGCTGCACGGCGACCTACACACAGGTAGCCTCATGGTGCAGGGAGATAAACTTAAAATCATCGACCCAGAATTTGCCTTTTATGGTCCCCAAGCCTATGACGTGGGAACGTTACTTGCCAATATCGTGCTAGGTGCAGCATCACAAGTGCATCACAGTTCAGACGAGGCAGTGCGCCGGAATTATCAAGCTTATCTTTTAGACTTAATAGAACCCATTTGGCAACACTACGTGCAAACCTTTGACCAACTTTGGCAAGATCACACGGCAGCCGGCACAGGGGGAGATTTATCGCCAGCAGCTTACTGGGAGTTTGCAGGTGGTGCGGGAGCGTTTGCAAGTTATAGGCGCGATTATCTACAAGATGTCCTCACCAGCACAGCCCGTCATGGCGGATGTGAACTCTTGCGCCGACTGATGGGCATTGTAAGTGTGTTTGAACTCTCGAGCATCCCCGATGACAACATCCGCGTCATTGCCGAACGGCACGTTTTAGAGGTTGCCAAACAATGGCTTAGCCTTCCAGTAGCATCCGTTGATACGTTGACCACAGCCGCCAAAAAGGTCATCCTCGGTACGCCTGCCTAGGTGCGATTATTTAGGTGCGATGGTCTAGCAACGTCATCAATGCGTAATAAGTTGCTTTGAGCTGATGCTAATGCCTCACTGGGCTTATCAATTTTGAATCAGGTCACATCTCGAGCAATTACCACAACACGCAACATCTTCATCAACATCTTCAGGAGTTTAGATTTTGAATAGCTTATGGAATGACAGTGACGCGCAAGCTCTGGCAGGTGACCCGCTGGCGTTGCGGGTGTATAGCTCGAGGCTCCTCGGACAAAACCCCGACCTCGTCTTACACGGTGGCGGTAACACCAGCGTGAAAGCCCATACCAAGGACTTCTTTGGGGATGATGTTCACGTGCTCTACGTCAAAGGCAGCGGTTGGGACCTAGCCACCATCGAAGCAGCAGGGTTTGCGCCAGTGCGTATGGAGGTGCTGACCCGCTTAGCCACGTATGACAACTTGAGCGATAGCAACATTGTCACTCAGCAGCGGCTTGGCTTGCTTGACCCCACTGCACCCAACCCTTCTGTTGAAGCCATTTTGCACGCGGTCATTCCGCACACCTACGTTGACCACACCCACGCAGACGCCGTTGTCACCCTCACCAACACACCTAATGCCGAGGCAATCGTTCAAGAAGTTTATGGGGATGATGTTTTGGTTGTGCCTTACGTGATGCCGGGTTTCACGCTGGCGCGTACGGTTTACACGATGACGCGAGATATTGACTGGACACAGATTCAGGGAATTTTGCTGCTCAATCATGGTCTGTTTACCTTTGCAGATGATGCCAAAACGAGCTACGAAACGATGATTGAGTTAGTGAGTCAGGCTGAGGATTACCTCGAGCAGCACACTCAAACTGCCAGCAACAACAGCAGTAACCTAGATGATGACCACTACAAACTCATCGCCAGCTTGCGGCAAGAAGTATCTCGGGTTGCCGGAAAATCACTGGTAGCTTGTTTGGACAATTCGGGTGAGGCTCTGAATCTGGCGCAGCATTCCAATGTGAATGAGGTGGCGGCTCGAGGCCCCCTCACCCCCGACCATGTCATTCGCACCAAGCTCGTACCACTCGTTCATGACACTACCCAAGACCCTGAGGCAAACCTCAACACCTACGCGGCCAACTATCAAGCCTATTTTGACCGCCATCAAAGCGGACAAACCATGCTCGATCCTGCACCGCGTTGGATTGTTTTGCCAGAGCTTGGCTCACTCTGCCTTGGCGAAAGTGCTAGAGCTGCAACGATCGTTAAAGACATTGCTGAGCACACCGCCAAAAGCATCCTCCTAGCGGAAAAACTGGGCGGTTGGCAAGCATTGCCCGAGTCAGATTTATTTGATATGGAGTACTGGGAGTTAGAGCAAGCCAAACTCAAACGTGCCAAAACCTCGCCGCCGTTTAGCGGGCAAGTTGTCTTAGTAACAGGTGCGTTAAGTGGCATTGGCCGCGCCTGTGCCGAGCACTTTTACACGCAAGGTGCAGCCGTAGTTGCGCTTGATATTAGTCCAGATATTACCATCCTCAGTAAATTGGGATTCCTCGGTGTGGTGTGTGATGTCACCGACGCGCGCGCGTTACAAGATGCTGTGCAGCAAGCTGTAACTGCCTTCGGCGGGATTGATATTGTCGTTAGCAACGCAGGTATTTTTCCACCGAGTCAGCGTTTGGATGTGCTCGAGGACAGCCACTTCCAGCGCAGCCTCGCCATCAACTTGGATTCCCACCGCAAAGTCTTACAAGCCTGTTTACCCTACCTAGAACGTGGCATCAAGCCAGCAGTTATTTTGATGGCTTCTAAAAACGTCCCTGCGCCAGGACCGGGAGCGGCAGCGTACTCGGTTGCTAAAGCTGGGCTGACCCAACTGGGCCGCATTGCTGCGCTCGAGCTTGCGCCCAAAGGCATTCGCGTAAACATGCTTCATCCAGATGCTGTCTATGACACAGCCTTTTGGACAGAGGAAACCCTGCAACAACGGGCGAGCAGTTACGGGATAAGCGTTGAGCAGTACAAACGCAAAAGCCTGCTAGGGGTTGAACTTACCTCTCACGATATTGCTTTGGCAGTAGCGGCGCTCGCGGGAGATAGCTTTGCTAAAACGACGGGCGCGCAGATGCCATTGGATGGTGGGAATAATCGGGTGATTTAATAAATGCGATTAGTTCAGTGTTTGAGAAAGTAGTGTATGAGTAAAAAACTAGAACGAGGTGTGAAAATGATAGTCTTAAAGTACTATTGCTGTTTTCTTTAACACCACTTTTGTCCTTGTTGACAACCTCACCAACGCCTACACTTACATGTTTTGGACAGTATGATACTGCACTGGGACGCTGTGAACCTACGTAAAATTCAAAAGCATGGTCTAGCTGTGGAGGATGTTGAGGAAGCACTTGCTGATAACAGGCGTCTCACACTGCGTACGAAAACAGGACAAGATGCCAAACGTTACAAAGTGATTGGTAAAACGGTGGCTGGTGATTTTGTGAGAGTGATTTTAGGTATCACCCAAAATGGAGACCCACGTGTTGTGACAGCTTTCCCCGCCCCAGACGCTGACATTCGGGCATATCGTACTAAAAACAGACGGTAGTGCTAAACTACGTTTGTGAAATTAGACGTAACACCCAAGTTGCTCATTCGCAACCCCCAAGACTTACCTGATTTTTCGGCAATGACGCCGGAACAGGAAGCCTTGTTTTGGGAAACGCACGATCTAGCACCTGAGTTATTTGAGGCAGGTCCTCAGGTTGGGGCTGAGCTAGATGCTTTGCTGGGGCTTACAGATGCTGATAAGCATTCTAAGTTGCAAGCCAAAGGTAATTCTCAAACTAGTAAATAGCAGTATTGCGGTAAATGCATCATGTGCGAAAGCTGGGCTTACCCAACTGAGCCGTCTTGCTGCATTAGAACTTGCGTCCAAAGGCATTCGCGTGAACATGCTTCACCCAGATGCCGTCTATGACACAGCCTTTTGGACGGAGGAAACCCTGCAGCAACGGGCGAGTAGCTACGGGATCAGCGTGGAGCAGTACAAACGCAAAAGCCTTTTAGGGGTTGAGCTAACCTCTCATGATATTGCCCTGGCAGCAGCGGCACTCGCGGGGGATAGTTTTGCCAAAACGACGGGGGCGCAAATGCCGCTAGATGGTGGGAATAATCGGGTGATTTAGTTAGATACCATTAGCCTAGTCTATGACATCCAAAACACGACGGGTTATCTATGGAAGTAGCCTTTAGATACCCATCCCTTCATATAAACTCTCTATGATTAAGACATGAATATGTTTCTCTTTGTTTCTTGGATTATCTTTGAAATAATCGGTTATGTCTTCTTTATTGTCGTACTTCGGATGCTAATGAACTTTACTCAAAGAAAAACCTCCATAATACTTTTTAATATAGCACTCCCGTACATAGTTATTCGCACTTCTTTTCTAGGTATAGCGCTTATAGTTCTTGCTGCACTTATCTTCTAATCGGATCGAAGCCAAGTTCTCCCTTGTAAGAAATTAAAGTGAAGCGTAATAAGTGTAATTAAATAACTGTTAAAAACAAAGCTATATAAACTTTTTATCTTTTAGTAACTAAAGGTAAGGCTATACGCTGATAGCTTACTAGCTAGAAGCTTCTCTGTTGGGCATCCTTTGAATCTGCTTGAGATACGCTGTCACCTCATCATCAACTGCCTGTGGGTAATCGAGATTGAGGCCATCTGCAACGTGTTTAGACACATCACGGAACAAGTCAATAGTGTCAAACAGCGACTTCCACATTTCACCTACTTCAAATCTTACAAACGTCTCCACCAACGCTTGCCACATCTCTTTCGGAAGATGATTCTGCAAGCCACGCCCTAGCACGCCGGGGCTAAATGTCCAGTCTTGCTGGCTAGACACGTACCACTCGAGCACCCTACGTAACATCTGTTGCTTCATGACTTGCTCGAGGCTGTAATGGGCAGGCCACAACTCACCCCGCCAGAGGTTTTTAGCAACGTAGGTACTTTCAAAGAAAAACTCTTGCACTGTATCGTCTAACAGTTTTTGGTTAGGTGGATGGACAATGTACGCTGTGTAAGTAGGTGGTTGTAGCTTGCTTGCGAGGTCGTCTTTATCCACTAGAACCTTGTAGCCAACATCTAAATCTGCCGTGAGGGTTTGGGTGGTAACAAAGTGCTCGAGCAATCCCACATTCATCAGCGTGTAATCCACCTTGTTACCACCCTCATAAAACACAAGTCGGTAATGGGTTCGCTGATTGGCATTATTTAGATCATCTGTGACGGGTAAACGCACCATGACTCTGGCGATGTCTTCTTGCCATACTAGCGAGTGTAAAAACGGCAGCACATCCTTGACAATCAGCACAATATCAAGGTCAGAAAGCGCATCTGGCTGCTTCATCTTGCTAGCACGTGAACTTGTGAGGAGAACGGCGCGGACATCATCACGGTATTGTGCCCATGTGATGATGTCCGTGAGTGTTCTTTGAATATCAGTCATAAGCTAAGCATAGTCAAAAATCTCATCAGCTTCTCAAGTACATCAGTGCGTATACAGGCAAAACTTGCGCGCGGGTGCTTGTTTTATGAAGAAAATATGCTATGTTTGGCGATATGGCAATCGAACGTACTTTTGCAATGGTCAAGCCTGATGGCGTCAAACGTAATCTTGTTGGTGAAGTAGTTAGCCGTATTGAAGCTAAAGGTTTTAGCATCGTCGGCATGAAGCTTTTACAAATCAGCCGCGAGCGGGCCGAACGGCACTACGGTGAGCACAAGGACAAGCCTTTTTTTGAGGGGCTTGTGTCTTTCATTACCAGTGGGCCGGTTGTGGCGATGGTGCTCGAGGGTGAAAGTGCCATTTCTGAATGGCGCAAAATGATGGGCGCAACCAACCCGAAAGATGCTGCTCCCGGCACGATTCGCGGTGATTTTGCAACCATTATTGATGAAAATGTCGCTCACGGTAGCGACGCACCCGCAACAGCAGAACGCGAAATCAATATCTTTTTTGAGGATGCTGAACTGCTTTAACACAAGTTAAAAATTGAGTTTGATGGAAGGTGACCTCGAGGCAAGCTCGAGGTTTTTTATTGTTACTCAAATTTATCGCCAATGTGTCTACACCAAAATAGAATATATACGCAAATAAATGTATTATAGATTTATATTTGTAGATCATGTGAGAAGTTGAGAGGAAGTCTCATGAAGCAACTATTTGTCATCCTTATCGTGTGCATTATCAGTAGTGCGCAAGCTTTTTGCGGGTTTTATGTTGGCAAAGCCGACAGCCAACTGTTCAATGAAGCATCTAAAGTGATTATTGCTCGAGACGGTAACCGCACGGTGCTTTCTATGGCGAACGACTACCGTGGAGAGCTTAGCGAATTTGCGCTGGTTGTGCCTATTCCTTACGTGTTTGATCAATCCCAAATTCAAGTGGGTAATATCAGCATCTTTGACCGGATAGATGCTTACAGTGCACCACGTTTGGTTGAGTATTTTGATAACAACCCTTGTCCAATCTACATGGAGTACAACGTACCACCTGGACCACCAGGGCCAGCAGGGGCACTAAGCATAGATTCTGTAATAACGACATTCGTCCCTATGGTTACAGTTGAAGCATCTTTTAGTGTGGGTGAATACGACATCCTCATACTGTCTGCAGAAGAAGCAACAGGATTAGAAACATGGCTTTTGCAAAACGACTACAATATACCTGAGGGTGCTACTGAGATTTTTAATGGTTACATAGATGCTGGCATGAAATTCTTTGTTGCACGCGTCAATGTAGATGTTGTGAATGCTGGTGATAGTGTCTTATTACGTCCTTTGGTGATGGCCTTTGAATCTGCAGAGTTGATGCTTCCGATTCAGCTTGGCACAGTGAATGCTGCAGGAAAGCAAGACTTAATTGTGTTTTTGTTATCTCCAGAAGGTCGCATCGTAACTGATAACTACCCTGTTGTTGACATTCCTTCAGAGGTCAACTTACCAGGATATATAGATGATACCTTCACGGATTTTTATGTCAGCATGTTTGATACCCTTGCTGACCGGGCTCAATATGAAAGTGGTATTGTCTTTTTGGAACACGCATGGGATATGAGTTGGTGTGATCCTTGTGCAGCTAATCCTCTCAATAACAGAGAGTTACTTCAAGCAGGAGTTTTTTGGAATGAAGTTGAGGTATATTCCCCACCTTCACCTAGAGTTGTTTCTCCTAATTCATCTTTTGCACCTTTGACATTCTCATTTGGCACACCTAGTACGCCACCCAATGTTTACCTAACTCGCCTCCACCTTCGTTATGACCGCGAAAGTCATCCAGAAGATTTACGCTTTCGAGTCACTGACAACCGTGAAAACTTTCAGGGGCGTTATATCTTGC
>JBCCOX010000113.1:0-10255 GCA_039025155.1 Deinococcota bacterium
AACATGCGCTCACTTGCACCTGACGAGCTCGAGTGGTTTATTGGTGCGCACTACAGCTTTTTAGGGCATCACTACCCGCGGGGACTCGCTCACCGGGGCTTTACCCGTTTGCGCGATATTGACCACGAAGCAGATAAGTGCTTTGTGCTCTTTGCTGCAGACAAACGCCCCCTTGCTGGCGTGTACGTACTTGCACCTGACCCTAACGACGACGATCAAAACCTTTACCTCAGTAACTTTTGGTACACAGACGCAGCAGCGGATCTCACGGTCCTCTTACGGCACGTCCTCGAGCTACATCCTCATGAAGCTGCTCACTGTCCTCTGTTTACGGCCTCGGCTGATCAGGTTCGTGACTTAAGCGCAGCTTTTGAGCCGCTTGCTTTTCAGCTCGAGCAAGCTCACAAGCTTATTTTTGACCTCGCTGATTTGCCGCCCGTAGGTATGCCAGTTGTCCTTGAAGCGTGGACGCTCGAGGCAGACGACCTATTTACAGATGTCTATGAGGCTGCTGAACAGACTAAACCTAGCGACCGGCGTTGGGCTTACTTTAAGCGCCATCGCGGTAAATTTACGCCAGACTTATGGTTTATTGCGCGTGAAACCCTTGACCAAGACCCCATCGGCTACGCCTTTTTTGGGCTTCATCACCGTGAGGGTGTGTATTTAGAAGGTATTGACGGCAGCTATTACATTACTGTTGTAGGTGTGCTTGCCCAGTACCGGGGGTCAACCCAAATGTTGCGCAGGCTACTCTTAACTAGTATGCAAGAACTAGCAAGCAGGAGCCCACTAGGGCGCATTGAGACGGTACTTAGTGAAGCTGATCCCAAACTCATTCACATTTTTGAGTCGCTGGGTTTTGCAGCCTCAGAAACCTACCCGACCTTTGTGAAAATTCCCTTGTGAAAAGCCCTTAGTGACAATTCTTTAGCTGAGGTTTATAGCTAACAGCAATCAGCCCAAGACGGCCTTAGGCTAGGTTTATGCGTAGCATACTTCTTCGTTGGGTACTTAGCAGTGTGGCTTTGTGGCTCACAACCTCACTTGTAGGTGGGGTGTCGTTTGCTCGAGCAGGAGCTGGCCCTGTGCTCATCACCGCTTTAGTGATGGGGCTCGTCAATGCCTTCGTGCGCCCTGTCATGGTCGTTTTGACCTTGCCACTCACCATCATGTCGCTGGGCCTGTTTTTGCTGATTGTCAACGCGCTTTTACTCGCAATTGTCGCGGTGCTTACGCCATTACAAATTGCAGGCTTTTGGAGTGCTTTGTTTGGCGCGCTCATCTACTCAGTTGTAAACATGCTGCTGTCGTCGTTCGTCAAACCTTCTGACAAGGTTATCGTGGTCGAGCGTACGTAGTTGACGGTATGAAACGTCTTTGAACCCATCAAGTTGAGGCTTTCTTGATGGGTTCACTGTTGAGATCTTCTTGATGTGGGGGGGTATGGTTGACTGTGCTTAATGATAAAACATCGTCACTTGACCCCTGCTTATACTGCACGACCCAGCTAAAGATAAAACAAACTCATCACTATACTTAATGTCTCAAGACAATCTAAAACGTGCTTTCTTGAGATCGTCTTTATGGTGAAATCAGCTTGGTGATGCAATACCAAGTCCGAAAAAACACATCATAAATCCCTAAGGGATTCATTCTGTCTAGCACGGACTCGGTATCCGTTTCTACTCGTTCCACTCGGGTTACTTTGTTACCAAAATAACCGGAAATAGTATTAGACAGGCTCTAAGCTGCTGACGTCTGCTGCCGAGCGCGCCTCGCTTCAATAAACGACCGCACTGCTAGGGCTAAAAAAACAATACAAGTAAGTAACATGATGACCTTGGCAACCGCTGCAGCCGGACGGTCAACGGTGGCACCGCCAAGGAGTTGAAAAAATGGCAACACGCCATCTACAGAGCCCAAGATGGCTAGTAAACTCAGCACTGCAGCCGCGTGCATCACGTGCTTGGTGAGGTTCTCGCGCAGTGCCAACAAACCCAACACAACAAATACTGCCCCAATAAAACTAGGAATAAGCGCTGTAACGCTACTTGACTGCGATACAACATAGCTCACAACACCAACGACGACAAGAATAGCGCCCGTTAGCATCGAGACGTAAGACATACGCATGATGTTTCTCCTTTCTTACAACGACTTATTGCTTACAACGACTTAGAAAATTAATGCAATACCTGTAAACCTAAATGCTGACTAACTAACACCAAAGTGAGATTTAAGTGTCACGACGTGAACCTTAAATCGCTCGTGTTCACAAAGTACGGTGCAGCAGAATGTACCCTTAGACGATATAAACTACGACATTGTTTATTTGATTTAGTATAAGTAGTTCACTAACCAAGTAAAGCTTAAAGCTCATGTTTCATGCTTCACCTTGCATAAATCCTATTCTGTAAACCCGAGTATTTTAGATGGGAATAGGAGTTGCTATCAAGGGCTCATCTTACGAAGGGTATTGATAGAGCGTAGTCAAGGCTAAACTCAAATTATTGAGTGTGATTGAACATACAAATATCTTGTGCAACTTTTGTCACAATTGAAAGAACTCACCTTAAGACTAAGACACTTTAATAGGCTGTGACAGGGTAACTGGCTAACGGCTTACGTGTCAGTGTCGTCTTGCTAAGACCAATTGCGAAGGTCAAGATGGCTATTTGTAGCTTCTCAGGTACTGGTTGAGATAGTGTGCATGGTGCTGTAGAGCCATGGTGCTGTAGAGCTATGGTGTTACGAAGCTTTGGTATACTGCATCAGCAACCTCATTTTAACAAGTGGCCTAGGCGCTGTTATGGGCCGCCTCGAGCAACCGACGTAGGCATGTAGCAACACATCATCAGCATGTGCTAGCTACAAAAAGTCAAGGCTATGTTGCCCTTCAGACAGGTTATATGGGGTGAGTAATTTTAGCTGTAAGGGAGATATAAATGCTAAAACGTGTATTACCTTTGCTAGTTGTAGCATCTGTGACGGTGACGGGCTGGGCTCAAAATCCAGATTGGCCTAGTTCACTTACCGTGGGTACAGCGTCGGTGGGTGGCACTTATTTTATTTATGGTGGTGGTTGGGCTAATCTCATTCAACAAGAACTGGGCATTCCTACCAGCACTGAAGTCACGGGCGGCCCTTCTCAGAACATGTTGCTGATTGAAACTGGCGACATTGAACTAGGCATGGTGACGCTAGGGCCAGCCTTTGAAATTTGGAGCGGTAGCAGTGAGCTTACTGGCGGTGCTGAACTGCGTGAAGCAAGAGCACTGTTCCCCATGTACAACACGCCGTTTCACTTCATTGCGCTCGAGGGCTCAGACATTACCATGGTGTCTCAGGTAGATGGCACTGCCGTAGGCGTCGGCCCTGCTGGTGGCACGTCTGGCACGTTTATGCCGAAGTTTTTGGACGCGCTTTCGCTAGACACCCGCGACCGTCAAGCTGGTGCTAGCGACATGGCCTCACAGCTTTTAGATGGTCAGCTAGATGCCATCGGCTTTGCTGCAGGTATTCCAATTGCTGCCTATAGCGAAATTGAAGCACAACGGGCTGCAAGTATTTTCTCCTTTAACGATGACGAGCGCGCTGCCCTACTGGGTAACTTTAGCTATCTTAATGAAGCTATTATTCCAGCAGGAACCTACAGCAGCTTAGTTGAAGATTTGCCCACCGTGGGCATGTATAACTTTGCCGTTGCTGACAAAGACATTCCTGAAGACCTCGCCTATGAAATTGTAAAAGCTGTTTTTGATAACCTCGACTTTATGATTGAAACCCACCGTGCTGCTAGCGATACCAGCCCAAATGACCTTGACCGTAATGCGTTTTTATGGCTCCACCCTGGTGCCATTCGCTATTACGAAGAAATGGGGATTGAGGTGCCAGAAGCCCTCTACCCACCCGAATACCAAGCGAACTAAGTTACCCGCCAACTCCTCATATCATCACCTGATGTTGTGAGGAGTTTCTATTTTCGTGTAATGAGCGTATAAAAACACAGCCGCCGTGTAGAGTGTAAGTGCTAGCCTACCTACAACTTGGCAGTGTGTTTAGCAGTGTGTGATGCAAGCACAAGTCATTTTGGCAGGGCAAACCTACCTGTAACAAGATGTATGTATGTGAAATAATACAAAGTGACGGATTCACTGTTCAAAGCTAAACATAACCATAATTCAAATAAAATTTAATCATTAAACACCACCTCGGTAAGCAGTAGGTTGTGCGTACAGACACCCAAAGGAGAAACGGTATGGCGACACAAGAAGATACACAGGGGACACCGCAAGTCACACCTGATACGCAGAATCCACCTGAACCTTCAGCTAATTCTGAGCAAGCCTCTACAAAACGGCGCAGTTTGGAAGGCTGGCAACACTGGGTGATTTACGGTGCGGGTATTGCTTACGTACTGTTTCATATTTATATTTTGAATATTCGGGCGATTGACCCGCTGATTTTTCGCAGTGTGCATTTGTCCTTTGGGACGGCGTTTGGGTTTGCGTTGTTTAAAGGTTGGCGTAGCTCGAGCAAAGGGCGTTATGTCAGTATTTTAGATTGGGTCTTAATTGCAGCTAGTTTGGCCTGTTGTGGTTACTTTTGTTATTTCTTTTTTAGCAGTAGGTTGCCACAATTACTCTTCCGAATTGGCGTTGTGCCTACCCCGCTCGATGCCATTGTCGCCATTGTTGGGGTATTGCTCGTTTTGGAACTAACGCGCCGTGTCGTGGGCTGGGAGCTACCTATCTTGGCTCTGGTGTTTATTGGCTACGGCTTTGTGGGGCCGTGGCTACCGGGTGTGCTCGAGCACCGTGGCTATGACTTCGACAGGCTGTTTAGCTACATTTACAGCCTCAACGGCGTTTTTGGGGTTACTACGGCGGTATCTGCGAGGTATATTTTAATTTTTATTGTCTTTGCCTCGTTTTTGGAATTTTCTGGCGTGGGCGAGTACTTTATTCGCTTGTCGTATTCGCTCACAGGTGGTGCACGCGGTGGGCCGGCGAAGGTTGCAGTGGTCTCGAGCGCGCTTATGGGCATGCTCAACGGAACCTCAGCCGGGAACGCAGTGGCAACAGGCAGTTTCACCATTCCGCTGATGCGCCGGGTTGGCTATAAACCCCTCTTTGCAGCAGCTACCGAAGCTGTGGCTTCTACTGGCGGTCAAATTTTGCCGCCCATTATGGGTGCAGGTGCGTTCATTATGGCTGAGATTATCGGCATTCCTTATGGCGAGCTTATTTTAGCTGCCATTATTCCAGCACTTTTATACTTTGCAGCGGTATTTTTTATGGTGGACATGGAGGCTGTCAAACTCAAACTCTTAGGGCTCCCGCGTAAAGAATTGCCGGATATCAAAGCAGTCTTGCGAGATGCCTACTTGTTTGTGCCCGTTATTTTGCTAATCGCTGTGATGCTGCGCGGAAATTCTATTACTAGGGCGGGTACGCTGGCGCTTTTGAGCAGTATTGTGGTGAGTTGGTTTAACAAAGACACCCGTATGGGCTTGCGCCGCATGGCGGATGCCATGTACGCCGGTGTGCGCGCTGCTGTTGGACTCACGGCAGTGTGTGCCTGTGCGGGGATTGTTGTTGGCATCATCTCGTTAACGGGGATTGGTGGGAGGTTTTCGGCGCTTCTGCTTGCAACAGCCCAGCAAAATCAAGTCTTGGCCCTACTATTTGCCATGCTTATCTGCATCATTTTAGGCATGGGGATGCCGACGACAGCAGCGTATGCTGTGGCAGCGTCAGTGGTAGCACCGGGGCTTGTTCGCTTGGGAATTTCGCCTTTGGTGGCGCACATGTTTATTTTTTACTATGCGGTTGTCTCAGCGATTACCCCGCCTGTGGCACTTGCGGCCTACTCGACAGCAGGTATTGCCAACACCGACCCGCTGAAGACGGCGCTCGCCTCGTTCAGGTTGGGGTTGGCGGCGTATCTCATTCCATTTATGTTTTTTTACAACCCGGCGTTGCTGCTCGAGAGCAACCCACTGAACATTATTGCAGCGGTGGTGATTGCGTCTGTGGGGGTGTATTTACTAGCCTCGAGCTTACAAGCGTGGCTTTTTGGCAAGCTTAGTTTACCTTGGCAACTGGTTACATTAGCGGCCGCTGTACTGCTTATTTTAGGAGGGACAGTGACCAACATTGTGGGGATTGTGTTAGGCGCAGGTGTGCTAGCTTGGCAAGTGTATCAAAAGCGGCAGCAGATGGTACAAATACCCTCGTAAGTAGGTTGTTTATTCACCCTGTTACTCGCCATGAAGTTACTTGCTACGAAGTTACTCACCCCGAAATTACTCACCACGGGCGCGGCGCACTGTAACAGATTCTCCAGCGATGCCCCAGTTATCGGTTTCAACTTCATCAATGACCACGACAGTTGTCTGCGGATTTTTGCCAAGAACATCAACTAAAAGTTGCGTGACGCCCTCAATAAGGGCGTCTTTTTGGGTTTTGCTAGCACCTTCTTTGGTAATTTTGATGTTCACATAAGGCATACATATTTCTCCTTGCCTATATTGATTAAGTGTCATTAGCATTGCCCATAACTAGGATTGATGCCATCAACACCAGCAGATAATGCTGAGGCGTTACAAACTTTAACCAGCGTGATGATGGCATGCAAGCTCACCAGTCTGATTATACGAAATCCGCTTATATACCGAATAATGCCTAAAGGCATCATCTCGTCCAGCGCGGATTTCGTAGCTTATCTTACCTGCTCTGGCAGGGGTTGATCCCTTCGGGAATCAACCGGATTTGGTATTAGATGGTGTCAAACATAAGCACTCGACATTGAAAACGAAACAATGAAAACGAAACGATGAAAACGAAACAAATTCATGTGCTGATGTCGGATACAGAGACGCCATCACCCGAGACAAAACCTGAGTGATGTGCCTACAATTAGCCTCTATAACAACCTTTTAAGGACGTTGGAAAATCTGTGAGAGCATCTTCGATGTCAATAGATGTCAATATAGGAAAAGTTTTGCTAGCGTCCTTTGATATTTTTAGGTAGATATTTTTCCCAGATAGGGTCAATGTTGGGCAGCAGACCGTAAGCTGCGCTGAACATAAATTTAGGCGCAAACGGACGATGTTTGAGGTGCATGTTGGCTTCTTCTGGGGTGCGGTCACGCTTTTTGGCATTGCAACGGCGGCAACATGCTACGACATTCTCCCAGCCTGTTTTACCTCCACGACTGCGCGGTAACACATGATCCAAAGTAAGGTCGTTACTTTTAACCCCGCAGTATTGGCAGCTATGGTCGTCGCGCCGAAACACGTTTTTGCGATTAAACGCAACGCGGTGTCGGGGCGGCCGCTTAATGTAGCGCTTGAGGCGAATCACACTAGGTACAATAAAAATTTGACTAGGGGACCGCAATACTTGATGACCGTCTTCAACCCGCTCGGCAATTTCGTGCATGAGCAGCGACACAGCTCGCTTAACAGAACACACGTGCAAAGGTTCGTAACTGGCATTGAGAATAAGCACCCGTGCTGAGTTAGGGTTGGCGATACTTACGTCATCAGCAGCCTCATACCCGTCTTCGTGAAGATCATCGCCTGAAAAGATATCTTGGCTGAGGGCATCGTCTGCATGTGGCTCGAGCAAATTGTCCAGGTCGTTAGTTGCGGTCTTGCCTCCTTGTGGTGTGTTCTAAACAAGTGTAGTCTAGCACGGTCAAGCTAGTGTCAGATGTGAGCGCGTTTAGGGTTGTGTTAGCTGCTGTGGGACTCGAGCGCTAACTCAACTAGTTCCACAATAAGGTCGCGGTAACTTAGACCGGCAGCCTGCCACAACTTGGGGTACATGCTAGTTTGGGTAAAGCCGGGCATGGTGTTAATTTCGTTGACGTAAATGCGCCCAGTATCGTCATAGAAAAAGTCCACTCTGGCTAGGCCACTTGCATCAATAGCTTCAAAGGCGCGAAGAGCTAAGGTTTGACACTGCGCAGCCACCGCGTTGTCTATATTGGCAGGGATTTGTAGACTAGCCTGCCCTTCGCGGTATTTGGTGTCGTAGTCGTAAAAGCTGCTGTTGTGACAAATTTCGCCAACTGGGCTAGCAGCCGGAGTTTCATTGCCTAAAACGCCTACCTCGAGCTCTCTAGCATTCACCGCTTCCTCAACAATAATACGTTTGTCATAGCGGGCGGCAAGATCAAGGGCGCGCCGCAAACTTCGGCTACTCACAGCTTTACTGACGCCGACGCTCGAGCCCAAGTTAGCAGGCTTCACAAACATGGGGTAGCCCAGCGGTTCTAAACGCAAAATGACCTCATCAGGGTTTGCCCGCCAGTCGTGACGGTTCACAGCTTGGTAGGCAACTTGGGGTAAGCCGGCTGCAAAAAACGCCGCTTTCATGGCAAGTTTGTCCATGCCCAGTGCACTTGCAAGCACATTGGCCCCTACAAAAGGAAGCCCCATGAGTTTCAGTAAGCCCTGCACGCTGCCGTCTTCGCCATAAGGTCCGTGTAAAAGTGGAAAAACAACATCAGCGTGAATGTTGGCAATGGCATTACTCGCAAGGCTATCTTCTGTGGGAAAGGTCTCCAGTGTTTTAGACATGTTAGGGAGCGAAAACGCCACGGGGCGGTCGAGCAATTGTTGGGAGGCTTCTTGGGAATACAAACGCCCCGAGCGGTCAATGACAATGGGGATGGCACTGATGTCCGCACGACTAGAGTTGAGGCTAGGTTGTGTGAGTGCCGACATCACTGAACGAGCTGAGGCAAGGCTTACCTCATGTTCGTCTGAGCGCCCGCCACAGAGCAGTAGAATGGTGCGTTGTGTCATACCTTCGCCATGTTGTAACCATGCCCCCATATTGAGCTTGCTGTCTTCATGTATACGAACCTAAGTGATGCTTACAAACCCACATGATAATGACACAAGCCAGAAATCATTAATTATATATGCGTTCATGTATTGATAACTGTACGCCTAATGCCCAAAATAGTACCGCAACCGATATTAATAATAACACAGCTAATACTAAGAATGATAACAAGCCTTGCAATTTCGTTGTGTAAATTACACACAGTGTGTATAGCCTATCGAACGTGATGGGGTAACGTCAAGGGCATATGTTGCAGTAGCCTCGAAAAAATGTGAGTTGGATGAGGAAACATGTTGTAAATTGAGCAGTGTTGATGCTTGCAAGCTCGAGCGGGTTTGCGTTCTAGTGCAACTTAACAAACCTGAGTTCGGAGTTAATGTATGTCAGAGACATGTCTTGTGCGACTAGTAGAGGAAGTACATTCTGAAATGCGTCAAAAACAGCCTGTGTAGCCTCAATGCTGCTCGTTTAAGAGCTGATGCTGATGGTGTTTATAACTACATCGTGACGTGTGTCAGCGACGCATTGCTGATAATGTGGAGTCATTGAACTCAGGTTGGCAACGTAGTTACTACCCTGTAACGATCACAAGATGACAGTATTTTTGTCGGTTGAACTTTAGCCAGATGCGGCATCACGCATCATCTCACAAGAATACCCGTCACGGCGACAGATTTTTTGCTAGGCTAATCTTATGAATGGCACAAGACATAACGTATTCACCTTTGTAGTATCTATGGTGCTGGTGTTAGCTGTTAGCGCTTGCAGTGACGACGACCCTAATAAATATTTAGTCATTGCCGGCGAGCGCTTAGGCATCCGCGTAGAGATGGGTGACAGCCAAGCAAGTATTCTGGCACAGTCGCCAGTTGACAGCTTTCAATCTGAAGAACGTCCCGAGATCACTTACTTTTTTAATGATCCTAGAGGTGAGCTAAGTTGGGCGGTAGAAGTTTGCCCGCTAGATGAACAGGTGATTGGTGCAAGAGTTTACAACGTGCCAGATAGCATCAACCTAGCAACGCCTGAAGGGGTGTCTATTCGCACAACCAGAGACGAGATGTTTGAGATTCTAGGCACGCCAGACATCACCGTAAACGTGGAGGTTGAAGCTGACGAGGACGAACCGCCGAGGGTTTACTCACGGCATATTTACCTAACACCTATCTCTGGTGATAATGACAACAATCAAGTCTTTGTGTCATTTTGGTATCCGCTGGAAGATACCAATAGAATGTTCTTTTTACGTACCGCAACCACTGCGCATGCGTGTAACGACCCAGCATTGAATAGCATCGCGCCATTGGTGGTTGTGCCGTCAAACTAAGAGGATAACGTTCAAAGATTGTATCCGAACATGTTGAGGGCTTGAATCTGTAAGATGAAGACA